>NZ_JAUBTN010000019.1:102615-103313 GCF_036705055.1 Microcoleus sp. CZ3-B2
TCGTAGAGTCGATCGCACATCCCGAACCAGAACCGATTGTCGAAACAACAGAGTCTAGAGAACTTTCTCCACCAGAATCGATTGTCGAAAATCTGGCAATTGTCGAGTCGATCGAGTATTCCGAACCAGAACCGATTGTCGAGTCTATAGCACTTTCTCAACCAGAACCAATTGTCGAAACAACAGAGTCGATCGCATTTTCTCAACCAGAACAGATTTTTGAAACAATAGAGATAATCAACGATTTAGAACCTGAAGTGCAATCAGTAGCACATTTTCTGGAACTTGTAGAAAGACAAGAATCTAGACAACCTTCTCAACCAGAACCGATTGTCGAAAATCTCGAAATTCCACAAATCCTAGAGTCGAGAGAAATTTCTCAGCCAGAACCGATTGTCGAAAATCTCGAAATTCCACAAATCCTAGAGTCGAGAGAAATTTCTCAACCAGAACCGGTTGTCGAAAATCTGCTGATTGTTGAAACAGTAGAGTCGATCGAGTATGCTCAACCTGAACCGATTGTTGAAAATCTGCTGATTGTTGAAACAGTAGAGTCGATCGAGTATGCTCAACCTGAACCGATTGTTGAAAATCTGCTGATTGTTGAAACAGTAGAGTCGATCGAGTATCCTCAACCAGAACCGGTTGTCGAAAATCTACTCATTGTTGAAACAGTAGAGTCGATAGAACATCCTCAA
>NZ_JAUBTN010000019.1:103413-104829 GCF_036705055.1 Microcoleus sp. CZ3-B2
CCAGAACCGATTGTTGAAAATCTCGAAATTCCACAAATCCTAGAGTCGAGAGAAATTTATCAACCAGAACCGATTGTTGAAAATCTCGAAATTCCACAAATCCTAGAGTCGAGAGAAATTTATCAACCAGAACCGATTGTCGAAAATCTCGAAATTCCACAAATCGTAAAATCTAGACAACCTTCTCAACCAGAACCACCCCCAGTTGTAACAAACCGGAAGCTTAAAAAAAAGCCACAACCGACTAGCGATTCTCAACCAGAACCGCCACCCCTTACCAGAAAGCGACAAATAGAAAAAAATCCCCAAAATACCAAAGACAGCGAACCAAACCCACCAGCCGACAAAACAGAATGAACCAATTACCAACTACCCAATCCCCAATCCCCAATTCCCAGGTTAGTAATGATTAGTAATATCATCGCCATTTATCGCAAAGAACTCCAAAGCTATTTTGCATCGCCATTAGCATACGCCATCGCCGCCGTCTTTTGGCTGATTACCGGCTACTTCTTAATCGCCATTCTCCTCGCCCCCGACGGGTTAATTCCCCAAATCGCCCAGCGAGATCAAATGGGAATTACCGAACCTCCCATCGACGTAGCCTACGAATTTCTCCAACTATTTCTGCGAATCATGGGTTCCCTTTCACTGTTCGTGCTACCCGCACTTTCAATGGGACTTTACGCAGAAGAACGCAAGCGCGGAACCCTAGAACTTTTAGCCACATCGCCCTTAACAAACTGGGCCGTTGCTACCGGCAAACTCCTCGGCGTTTTGACATTTTACACCACAATGTTGTTGCCCCTGCTCTTCTGCGAGGCGATCGCCCTCAGTTCATCAACCCCACCCGTACCCGCCGGTGTCCTCCTGTTAGGACACGGCGGCCTCATCCTCCTAGCAGCAGCAGTATTGTCCCTCGGAATGTTTATTTCCTCCCTCACAGACAGCACAATTTTATCCGCCATCCTCACCTTCACTCTAGTATTATTTCTGTGGGTAATTGATGCCGCCGCCGTCGGTATTAGCGGCCCCTTCGGAGTCGCATTAGCACAGTTATCGCTACTAACACATTACACCAATCTTGTCAAGGGAGTTTTCGATACCAGCAGTTTAATTATGTTTGCCAGTTACATCATTCTAGGAGTATTTCTCACCGCCCAATCCATCGATGCCTTACGATATCAGCGTTCTTAGAAAGGGAAGGGAAAAGTGGGAGAGGGGGAGAGTGTGAGAGGGGGAGAGTGGGAGAGTGGGAGAGTGGGAGAGTGGGAGAGTGGGAGAATTGCTTAATTCCCAATCCCTCCGCTTCGCTCCGCCCAATTACTAATTCCCAATTCCCAATGACTAATGACTAATGACTAATGACTAATGACTAATGACTAATGACTAATGACTAATGACTAATGACTAATG
>NZ_JAUBTN010000020.1:0-98853 GCF_036705055.1 Microcoleus sp. CZ3-B2
ATCTCCCCATCTCCCCATCTCGGACACTCGGACACTCGGACACTCATCCCCAAACGCACCAAATATATTTCAAGTTGTAACAAACGATTCCCAAAAGTGCCAATTTGTCTCAAATTGGTGAAAGCTCGTGCCCGCGAAAAGGAGTTTTCCGAATATGTCTTTAACAGATACCCAAGTCTACGTAGCGCTCGTAATTGCTTTGATTCCTGGAATCTTGGCTTTCCGGCTGTCAACTGAACTGTACAAGTAGTTTCTAGACACCAGTCGCGAATCGCAAAATGCCTGTCCGAGTAGTTAAATCTTCAAATTACAGACAATTGCTGCCACCGTGGAGTAGATTGTTTGTGGTCAGCAAGAGGAAACTGCAAGGGCAGGCATTTTTATTGTGCAATTCCGTCCTCAAGCGTTACCCAGTCTCAAAAATTTTGGCTGCCGGCACCGTCACGAACAGGGGCGGGTGTGCGTTAAGCTCGGAATTTGCACGGTTTGTGCTCTAAAACTTCAGTCTCAGGTATTTGAAAAAAAATTATGCAAGCAATTCAACCCACCGTTACCCCACTGCGTCCTGTAAAAACTCCCCCTCGGGTTACTCCTCGTCGCAACAGCAAGCGCCAGCGTTCCTACCCTCATCAAACGCTCGCCGCCGAAACTGGAGTTAAGTTAGCAGTCAACATTGTACTTTCAGTCTGTGCGACTTCTGCTGTGATTCAGCTTTTGCCTCACTTCCGGGCAGTGCAAGAAAAGTTGCACGAAATTCAAGCTGAAGTCAATCTTACCCAAGGGCGAGTAGATAAGTCGCGATCGGACTTTAACCGCTCTTTTGACCCTAGTCTTGCTAAAACTGTGATGCAAGAGCAAAGCAATCGAATGGATCCCCAGCAGCGTCAGGTGATTTTGCAAGAGTCCCCGACACCAGAAGTCGAAGACTCCACCCCGCAACCTTAACCTTAAGGGAGTCAGTAGTCAGTAGTCATTAGTCATTAGTCATTAGTCATCAGTCATTAGTCATTAGTCATTAGTCATTAGTCATTAGTCATTAGTCATTAGTCATCAGTCATTAGTCATTAGTCATTAGTCATCAGTCATTAGTCATTAGTCATTAGTCATCAGTCATTAGTTGTTTGTCATTAGTTGTTTGTCATTAGTTGTTTGTCTCCCAGCACTTTTTAGTGACAGTCTGGTTAATTTCGATACGAAGTGTATCGATCGCTCAATCTGTAATTTTGCTTCTAGTAACCCACAAGTGAGAAGTCATAGCTAATGACTAATGACTGATGACTAATGACTGCGGACTAATGACTACTGACTACTGACTACTGACTACTTACTGCTGACTTGGCAATCACGGTTTTTGCCTTCAATAGTTCCAGTGCAGCTTGATATTGCAAGTCTGCTTCGGTGCCGATTCGATCGCGCGCAATCGGCTGTAGCGGCACTACGCGATCGGGCGAAATCCCCAATTTGTTAATATCCGTGTGGTTCGGCGTCTCGTACCTAGCGACAGTCACCGCCAACCCGGAACCATCAGACAAATCAAACAAAGACTGAATCAGCCCTTTGCCAAAAGTCTTTTCTCCGACCAATTGAGCTCTGCCGTTATCTTGCAGCGCACCAGCCAAAATTTCGCTAGCGCTGGCCGTTCCTTTGTTGACCAAAACAATTAGCGGATCTGCCGTCAAAGCCCCTCCATAGGCTTCAAAACTGCCGAGAATGCCTTGTCTGTTTACGGTGTAGACGATCGTCCCGGAATCGAGCCACAGACGCGCAATTTCAATTCCTGCTTGCAACAATCCGCCCGGATTGTTACGCAAATCGAGAATGTAGGCGGCGGCTCCTTGTTTTTCCAAACTGTCGATCGCGCCGGCGACTTCCTCAGTAGCATTAGCGCTGAATTGACTCAAGCGAATGTAGCCCAGCGGTAAATTGTCTGGGCCAGACTGCAATTCGGCGTAAACCGGGTGGAGTTCAATCCGATCGCGCACCAACTCAATATCTTCAGGAGCGTCTCTTCCTTCGCGCCCTACGGTCAAAGTGACAGCAGTACCGGCGCGGCCGCGCATTCGAGTTGCTGCCTCGTCTAGGCTCAATTCTGACGTGGCAGTGCCATCAATTTTCAGAATGCGATCGAGCGGTTGAATGCCGGCTCGATCCGCCGGCGAACCGGCCAAAGGAGCCACCACTGTCAGGGTATTTGTCTGGGAGTCGATCGCAATTTGCAGCCCCACACCAGTCAATTCTCCCGAAGTGTTGACCTGCAAACTGCGGTACTGTTCTGGTTTCAGCAGTCGAGTAAAAGGATCGTCGAGATTGGCCAGCATCCCTTGAATCGCCGTGTAAGTCTGCTCTCTGTCGTTGAGCGGCTGCTTGACAGCTTGTTGGCGGATCGACCACCAGTTTTTAGAGTTAAAGCTGTCGTCCACGTAAGAGCGGTTGACAATTCGCCAAGCTTCGCTCAAAAGCTGCTGTTCTGAAGTTAGGGCCACCGCAGGCTGTGTCCACGCGCCCAGAACCAGGGCGACTTGGAGGAATAGTAAAATTGCAGTCTGAAAAACTCGTCTGTGCATGATTTTTGTGTAAAAGATAGGCAAGTATGGCATCTCCTGCATTTTTAATTTGTAGGCTTTTAAGCTTTTGCGCGGTCAACTCTCCCCCAGACATTCAGGACTCGTCAAATCCGCGTCAAATGTACGCTGCGAACAAAAAAGTATTTAAATTTAACATTTAATTGTAAAAATTAGTGAAGTTTTATCAGGAAAATTAAAACTCACGAGCCAGAGAGTCGCTGACCGACCCGGACTGCGGTCTTGGGCCCTGTTATTGGCTATCTGCCTAGTAGGGGCGGATGTTGAGCTTGCAGAAAATGCTATTTGAGGCGAAGAAAAAAGCGATCGCTCCGTGAATTCTGCACAGCAATTATGTTACATTTTTTATCATAGTCTGGAATTCGATCGGGCAACGCCAGCGAGCAGGAACAAGCGACCGCTGAATTTCCCAGCGCTCGCGGGCGATCGCACAATGCAGAGTTCCTTTCGCAAGCTCCAAATTTTAAAATAGCCTCAGCCATTTGCTAATAAAAGCAAGCTGCTCGGGGCGGGGCGACAAAAAACATTGTGGCTGCTGCCCGCTTACCTCAACCACAGCAATATTCTTTTAGGAATTCTGGCTCCATGTTTTCTAAACAAATCACCGACTCAAAAACCTACCAGTGGTTTGAGGAACGCCTGGAAATTCAGGCGCTCGCCGACGACATCACCACTAAGTACGTACCCCCCCACGTCAATATCTTCTACTGCTTGGGCGGAATTACCTTAGTTTGCTTTTTGATCCAATTTGCCACCGGCTTCGCCATGACTTTCTATTACCGTCCAACGGTAGCAGAAGCTTTTTCTTCAGTGCAATACCTGATGAATGAGGTCAACTTCGGCTGGCTGATCCGCTCCATCCACCGCTGGTCTGCCAGCATGATGGTACTGATGATGATTCTGCACACTTTCCGGGTTTACCTGACCGGCGGCTTCAAAAAGCCCCGCGAATTAACCTGGGTGACAGGAGTAATCTTGGCAGTCCTCACCGTTTCTTTCGGCGTGACAGGCTACTCGCTGCCTTGGGATCAAGTCGGTTACTGGGCCGTTAAAATCGTTTCCGGTGTCCCCGAAGCCATCCCGGTTGTCGGTTCTTTACTGGTAGAACTTCTACGCGGCGGTGTCAGCGTCGGTCAAGGCACTTTGACTCGCTACTACAGCTTGCACACTTTCGTGCTGCCTTGGCTGATTGTAGTCTTCATGCTGGCTCACTTCTTGATGATTCGCAAGCAAGGCATTTCGGGCCCGTTGTAAGTTTTGAGTTGTAGGGGCGATATTTTTTTGCCCCCTGCGGAATTTTGGGTTGAAAATTCAGAATTCATCACTCATGATATTTATTGACAGCCCGATCGCGCCGCTGATTCAGACTAACGAATACAGCAAGATGCCAAGCCCGGGTAAAAATAAAAGGAGAACACTCTTACTATGTCTATTCTCAAAAAACCAGATTTGAGCGATCCGGCGCTACGCGCTAAGCTCGCTAAGGGCATGGGTCACAACTATTACGGCGAACCAGCTTGGCCCAATGACTTGCTCTACGTTTTCCCTATAGTCATCATGGGAACAATTTCCCTATGCGTAGGTTTGGCCGTACTAGACCCGGCTATGATTGGCGAACCGGCCAATCCTTTTGCGACTCCGCTAGAAATTCTACCGGAATGGTATTTGTGGCCGGTGTTCCAACTTTTGCGCGTTTTGCCTAACAAATTGTTGGGTATTGCTTGCATGGCCGCTGTTCCCCTCGGCTTGATTTTGATTCCGTTCATCGAAAGCGTTAACAAATTCCAAAATCCGTTCCGCCGCCCTGTGGCTACTGCAGTCTTCCTGTTTGGAACTGCGGTAACTCTGTGGTTGGGTATTGGTGCTATTTTCCCGATCGACCAATCTTTCACCTTGGGTTTGTTCTAAGATTCACGGTTGCTTAAATTTGACGCCCGCGGGTTTCCTATAAAGTGCTTTTGTACTGTTAGGAAACTTTAGCAGGCGTCATTTTATTTGCGATTTTAGATTTTAGATTGGGGATTTTTAGCTCTAAAATTTAATAATTCTCAGTAATTAATTCTCTAATTTTCTTCAACCGCATCAGCATACAGAATCATCAAATATACAGCGTATTCCTGGTTTATGAAGTACACACTCCTAACCGGGTTTCTTTACAGTTCTCGCATCATTACTGATTCTGTTCTGTGAAACCCGGTTTCTGGCTCTCTACATCTACATGGAATATGCTGTATCGGCGTTGCTGATTTACGGTATGCAAGGCAAAATATGCAAGTCATATCAATTCCGTTAGCATCGGAATGATATAAAGAAACGGAGGATACGGCAGTGCCGTGTCCTCGCTTATCATTCCGGTGCAGCCGGAATTGATATCATAGAAACCATTTTCGACACAGTTTCTGGATGTTAAACTTATTTTTTCATACCCTGATTGAGCAACGCCGCTTTATCTAATACCAAATCCGGGTAACAAAGAATTTCTGCATGTGGTACCCGCCACGCGATCGATCCGTGGAATCAATCCAAAATCTCAAATCTCAAATCTAAAATCGAATGACCCGCCGGATCGATCGCCACACCAACCCGAATAGAGGTATCGCGCGTGAGATTCCCTCTGTTTAGCTAAAAACAACAAAACCTCCTCAAAGAGAAGGTTTCATTACAATCGGAGCGGCGGGATTTGAACCCACGACCCCTACTACCCCAAAGTAGTGCGCTACCAAGCTGCGCTACGCCCCGACAACTTTAACAGCATAGCACGAAATCTCAGAAAAAGTCAAAAAACTTTTAAAACTTTTGCAGCCTGCACCAAACCCGGCACCGCAGCCGCCGGCCAAAAACCCTCGCACCTGCGGCCAGCATTCAAAATCAACTGCACGCTGTAAGCCTCGGGATAGCCTTCTACCTCCAGCCACAACAAATCTGTTTCGGCTTCAATGGCTATTTTTTCCTCATCCATTAACTCAGAGGCCATTTGACTCATGGTGTCGGCTAACTGTCCCAATAATCGGCAAAAATCGTTTAACTCAGCCTCCGTGAGTTCGATCGCCCAACCCTCCCCAGCCACCAAACCCTGAAACTCCTGCGCTTCGGGGTTCCATCCCAAACGCCAGCCAACACCAGTCTTGATTACACGTTCCACCATTGAAGGATTTTAGATTTTGGATTTTAGACATTGTTCGGCGGTTGAAACCGCTCAAGAGTCAAACAAAGTCCGGATGGTGCGCGGACTAAGAAATAAAGGCGATGTTTAAGCTAGATTCGATCGGCAATAAAATACTAAGGTGTAAGCAATTTCGCATCTCCCGGCTGCGGCTGCGTGATTTCCGGCGAAGTCGATCGCCCTTGTGGTGTTTCGCGCGCCGCCGGTGTCCGCGATCCTGAACTCTGCGTAAAAACATCAACCAAAGCTTGAACCAAAGCATCCCGCTGAGTTCGATTTAAACTTTGAATAGCAGCGCGATCGCCTTCCATCGGATTTTTTCGCAAAACATCCTTTCCCGGATACACGTCTTCCACCAAATAATCGGGAGTCGCCCCCAGATAGTCAGCTAAACTCAACTTCCAATCTAAGCGGTAATTCGGCGGTCTTCCTTTAACAAAGACGTGATATCGAATCAAGCGGCCGACTAAAGTATTGTTTGGATCTACTTTTCCAGTTTCCTGAGAAATGTAGTTATTCTCGATCGGCAAATCCGGCAATTTTTCATACACAAACTTCCACGCATCTTGCGCCCTCACCTGCAGCGGCCCCGATTGTTGAGCAACCCGCACCGCCGGCGCAGACTCAGAACTCCGCCGCAGCATAGGTTCCAAAGCAGACATACTCAGTTCGCCCGATTCCAATACCCAACTCAAAAGCGTGAAAATCGCCACAATCAAAGTAACAAACAGAAAACTCAAGCCCAGCTTTAATTTCTTCTTCACGGTTTTGACAATTTTAAAAATAGAATATTTTCCTCAACTTACCTGCCAACATATCTCCTAGTTTCTAATTTTATGATTTCCGAAAATCAACCCCGTTGGGAGAATCCCGATTTGAGAAAAATAGTTTCTTAGGAGTGCGATCGTCCCCCTCGCTTGTGTATATATTTCTCGAACCCTTGCGTACCGAAAATAAACGGATTTTTTACCCTAGCGGGCCAATCTAGTTTGAGAAAGTTTTGAGTTTTGAGCGAACAAAAATTGCTGGATATTCACCACTCAAAACTCAAAACTTGCCAAGTCTAGATATCTCCGATAATTTCCGGCTGAGTCATTTCATCCGACATCTCAAATATCGCCCGCATTACAGGTTTCATCATTTGAGTGTCGTCATTGTCAAAATCTTCATAGCGGCGGCGTTTGGCGCGGTTCGCCACCTGCACCGTAATCCGATAGCGGTTGGATGCAGCACCGATCAACTCTTCTGCCCGACGGGTTAACTGAGTTGAATCGAAGGTTGGACGCTTAATCATCGAAATTACCTAGTTTATCTAATGTTACATTCTAGTCTAGTATGTCAAGATTCATAAATTACTAACTGAGTATCGCTTATGCAGGCAGCAACAGGCTATTCCTTTGGTCACTTGCATCGGGTAAATTCTCGTCCCCTCAAATTGGTTGCTTTCGGCGACAGTTTAATCTATGGTTTTGGCGACGGCGTAGGCGGTGGTTGGGTAGAAAGATTGCGGCGCCAGTGGATGTTACCGGACAGTGCAGGACACGTTTTATACAATTTGGGGGTTCGGGGCGATCGCACCTATCAAGTCGCCCAGCGCCTCGAAAACGAGTTTCGCCACCGAGGCGAGCTCAGAAACCGCGTCCCCGATGCGATTATTCTTTCCGTCGGTTTAAACGATACGGCGAGAGTGCAGTCGCCTACCGGGCGCAGTTATACCGATTTTGAACATTTTAAAACTGTTTTGGATAATTTATTAAACCTATCCCAACAACTTTGTCCGGTGATTTTTGTGGGGATGGTGCCGGTGGATGAAAGCAAAATGCCTTTTCAAGATTGTTTGTACTACAATCATGCAGACCAGTATCGCTATAAAGAAGCAACGAAATTAGCTTGTCAGTTGCGGGGAATTCCCTATTTAGATATTTTTGATAAATGGATCGATCGCGGTAATATTTGGTGGCGTTCTTGTCTGACGGCAGACGGTATCCATCCCAACGCAGCGGGCTATCAATATTTATTTGAAGATGTGACAAGTTGGGAACCGCTACTGGCGATCGGTCATTAGTCAGCAGTCATTAGTCTAGTCTAGGACGCACTGCTAATCCAGAAACCGGGATTTTTGGCTAACTGCTGGCTGCAACGAAGTAGATGCCTGAAAAACCCGGTTTCTTGCCACTGGCTGTTTCTCAGACTAATCTGCCTTTCCTTCAACTCATATCAGATCCGGTCAAATAACCGTTATAAGTTTAAGGTAGATAAGGGAGATAGGGAACATAAGGCTTTTAAGGAGTTTAAGCATTTTTAAATCTACACATCGGTCTCAAAATATTTATTTTAAAAGACCCTATCTTCCCCTCACCACAAATAAAAGCATTCCATAATGATTACATAGCCGAGGAAAAGAGTAAGTTAGGCGAGAATCAATCAGCCTAAAATAAGCTTACTTATCCTTAATAAAAAACTTGTGTAAATTGGAGAATCAAAAATGTCTGTATTTCACCGCATTAAATTCGGCACATCTGTTTTATTAACCTTGGGAACCGTTGCTGGAACTGCAGCGCCACTGCTAGCACCCGCGCCTGCTTTTGCTCAGACAGCTTTTTCGGATGTTAGTAATAACTATTGGGCAAAAGACTTTATTCAAGATTTGTCAGAAAGGGGCATTATAAAAGGTTTTCCCGATCGCACTTTCCGCCCGGATGCACCCGTAACGCGGGCTGAATTTGCGGCAATGATTCGTTCTGTCAACAAGGCAAAAACCCGCGCTGCTGTAGGTTTTACCGATGTTCCGTCGAATTTTTGGGCCAAGGGGGCGATCGCCGAAGCATACGAAATGGGATGGATGTCTGGCTATCCCGGTAATGTTTTCAGGCCAATGCAGCAAATTCCTCGCGTGCAAGTTGTAGTCGCTTTAAATAACGGACTTGGCTATGAACCTACTTGCAATTTTCAAGATGTTCTCAGCTACTACAATGATGCGGATCAGATCCAAAGTTATGCTGTCAAAAGTGTTGCTGCTGCGACTGAAAAAGAATTGGTTGTCAGCTATCCCAATCCTAAATCTCTCAAACCAAACCAGTCAGCGACGCGGGCTGAAGTAGCTGCTTTTATCTATCAAGCGTTAGTCAGTACCAATCAAGCAAGAGCAATTAATTCTCCTTACATTGCTAAGGCTGATATTGGCCAGAGTGTTGCTGTGAAAATTCCTAGCGGGGTGACTATTCCCATCGAGTATCCCAAAGGCAAGATTTTGCTAGGCCCCAATGACAAGTCTCCGATTACGCTGACTGTTGCTTCGGATATCGCGGGGAATAATGGCAAAGTTTTGATACCCGAAGGGTCTAAAATTAGTGGCGAATTGCGATCGACTACTGCAGGCGTTCAGTTTGTGGCCCAAGAATTAAGTATCATCAACGGTAACAGAGTACCTTTGAATGCTACTTCGCAAGTGATTACTCGCAAAGAAACTGTGACTAAGGGCGTGAATGTGGGAAATTTGATTAAGAATACGGCTTTGGGTGCAGCAGCGGCGGCCGCGATTGCGGGAGTTACGGGCGATCGGGCGATCGCAACTGAAGAGGTGTTAGGCGGTGCAGGAATCGGGACTTTAGTCGGGGTATTTTTGGGTAAAGATAAAGTGGATTTGTATGCTGTTAATCCCGACACTGATTTAGATTTGCTGTTGAATTCAGATTTGGTAGTTACTGCTGCGAATACAGGCATTTGTAGCAATCGATAGAAGCAACAGTTAGCCCCGACGAGGTATTCAGAAACCGGGTTTCTTTGTAGATTTTGTGTCACTCAATCAAAAAACTCGTAGAAACCCGGTTTATCGCCCCAACGCGATATTCAGAAACCGGGTTTCTTTGTAGATTTTGCGTCACTCAACCAAAAAACTCGTAGAAACCCAGTTTCTCGCCCCAACGCATAATTACTGCAATCGTAACTTTCTACGGACATCCCAAACTTTCTCGCGTAGAAACTCCCGTCACAGGATTCACACCATCTGCAGTTTCGCAGAGGACATTCACTTGATAAGCATCGATAATCGCGTCAGTAAAATCAGCGCCGGAAATTGCAGCATCAAAAAACCGAGTTCGTGTCATAATTGCTTCGGTGAAATTAACATTAGTCAAATTAGCGCCGTCAAATGTAACTCTATCTGCTAAAGAACCCGATAGATTAGCGCCTGACAAGTTGGCATTTAGCAAAACTCCTTTAGTCAAAATCGCATTGCTTAAATCAGCGCCTTGAAAGTTGGTTCTCCGCATTTCAGAAGCGACGAATGTTCCGCCCGCTAAGTCAGAATTGGAAAAATCGCGATCGGACAAATCAATATTTGTGTAATTAATATTAAGTTTCGGCAGCGCCAATGCAGGAGTAGCACTCAGCAGCACCCATCCAAAAGCCAACACTAAACTGAAAATCAGGCTCAGGAAAATTCGGGATACACTTTTCATAATGATGGGGAATGGGGAATTGGGAATGGGGCATTGGGCATTGTTAACTGTTGACAACTAACAACTAACAACTAACAACTAATATCAATTCTGGCTGCGCCGGAATAATATAGAGGAGACGGCAGTGCCGTGTCCCTACTGCAATCAATTGTAGGGACACGGCACTGCCGTCTCCTCTCCCTACTAACAACTAACAACTAACAACTAACAACTAATGACTACTGACTACTGACTAATGACTACTGACTAATGACTAATTAAAATCGCTTTACCCAATCTTCGCCGACGCGAAGTGTCAAATCCGAATCTATTTCACCAGTAGATGATGCTTCTATTTTACCGTCGCCTAGCACTTTTTGCAGTTGATTTGCAGCGGCTAAATCGCCTTTCTGGACAATAATTTGACTTTGACGCTGCTTGTCGGGCCAATCTTTGACTACAGATACATTAGAAAAGCCATTTTTTCGGAGAAATTCAGCAACGCTTTTGGCGGTTGTCGGTTTGCTAGAAGCGTTTTGGACGGAGATTTTAAGGTTAGTGGGGGAAACTGACTCGCTGGAATTGGGAAATTGCCCTTGGGCAAAATCTGGCACTACTTGCTGGAAATATTGTGTCATAATGCGATCGCGCCCCGCAGCATCTAAAATCCAATAACTCCTCAAATCCCCTTGTCCTGAGCTAGAACGTCCGGGTAACATCACCATCTTAAAATTATCTCGCTCCAATTGCAAACCAAAACTTGTCAGCGTCAAAATTTCCTCAAAATTTAGATTTGTATCCACATATTTTTGCATCAATCGTACAATTTCCGGCAAACGCACCAATACAGAAGGACTTTTGAGGCTGTTGAGAATAGCTTGAATTAAAGATTGTTGTCGCTGAATGCGGCCGATATCTCCTAAACCGTCGTTGCGAAATCGAGCAAATTGTTCTGCTTGTTCTCCGTTGAGAATTTGCCATCCCTGTGCTAAGTTTATTTTTAACTTTTGGGTCGTATCTGTATAGGACATCGCCCGAGGTACAAATACCTCAACTCCTCCTAACAAATCGACTAATTCCCGAAACGCACCGTTGCTGACTCGCACGTATCTTTCTATTGTCACATTGTTCAAGATAGTGCTAACCAATCGCGTCGCCAAAGCCGCTCCTCCTCTAGCATTAGCTTCGTTAATTTTGCTAAAACGAATTCCGGGAATTTGGACTTTAGTATCTCGCGGAACTGAAACCAAACTAATAGATTTATCTCTAGGGTCGAGGTGAAATACGAGTATTGTATCGCTTCGACCTTCAAAAATTTTAGGTGAATTTGCAGCGGTTTCTGGTACACGGTCAATTCCCATAATCAAGATATTAACAGGCCGCGACAGGCGGTATCCAGAAGAGTTGGATGATTTGTAGTTAAAGCCCGCAGCGTCTAGGACTCTACTAATAAATTGCGGTTCCACGGGGGCGAAGAGGGCGGTCATTGCTCCGATTCCTGCGGAGATGGCTGCCGTGAAAATCAGCAAAAGTGTCCAAAATACATACAGGACTATTTTAGGCTTTTTTCGAGTTTCGCGATCGACTGGTTTAACAAAATTGCGTTTAAATATTGACAAGTTTTTCATAGACTTGCTGTTAATTATTGTAGTTTTTCAGCTTGACAGTAAAACTTGGGCGGTGCTTCTATAAAGTATTTGAACAACGCCGGACAAAGCCAGCCTTCAAGATTTTTTGCTTCCCAGCGATACCAGTTACCGCCGTATTCTGTTTTAAACCACACCATTTCTGCTTAATATCCGGGAAATGGATTAGCAGAGAATAAAAGTCGGAAACCTCCATAGGCATTGGGAATCTCTGCGACGAGTGCTTCAATCATCTGGGGTACGCCCTGAACAAACGGTTCTCGGACAAGTCCGACTCGCTCGTCGTCAAAAACCCAGGTGTACTGTTCGCGATAGGGATAAATTACCATCATCGCATTTGACATTGAATTCTCCTTTTTTGCATTTGGTTTGTTTGGGCTGGGGAAATGCAAGTTTGGCTATAAGTAAGTCGGTGGGGAAAAACACAACTGTGTTAAGAAAGATAAATGAGGCTCAAACCCCAATCCCTCCTGCATTCTGTCTCCTGACTCCTGCCTCATCCCAACTACAAATATTTACGCCTTTCTACTTATTATATTCCAATAGGCTTGGATTAACAGTTTGTATCGCCCGGAGATCCCATGCTCATCCCTTTTAAAAAGCGATTAAATTATCTGGTTTCATCAGTGTCTGTACGCTTGAAATCTGCGGTTAACCCATCACTTGTCAGCTCAACCAGCGCCTTAGCCAAATATTCATATTGCGGCAAAGTATTGTAAAACTGAGCGGAAATCCTTACCAACCGCTTGCTAGAATCGGGCCAAGGAATCACGGGAACTTCAATTTTAAAAATCTGCCACAGCGCCTCTTGCAAAGGTGCAATTCCGCCTTTTGCAACCGCATCAGATTTTTCATCAGCCAGCGGTACAACTGCCATTGAACCTACCATTTCATCGGGACAAGGTAGTGGCAAATCTAATTTATCGGCCAATATTTTTCTTCCGGCTAACGCTAAAGTATGATTTTTTGCCATCAATTCTGGCCAGCCACCCTTCAACAAAGAACCCATAAAATCAATAGCTACGGGTACGCACAAATAGGGACTCGGATCGACTGTTCCCATCCAGTCAAATTCTAATTGAAAGCGCGATTTATCAGTGCGCGGCGAGTTAGCGCCGTGACTGATGGTAGTTGGCCGAATGCTATCTTGTTTGTCTCGTCGCACGTACAGAAAAGCTGCACCTTTCGGCGCGCACAGCCATTTGTGGCAATTTCCCGTGTAGTAAGTTGCGCCAATTTCTGCTAAATTGAGCGCTACCATTCCCGGCGCGTGTGCTCCGTCTACCAATACATCTACGCCGCGATTTTCTAACTCGCCGACTAACTGTTTGATGGGAAATATTAAGCCAGTTTGGCTGACTATGTGGTCTAATAAGGCAATTTTTGTTTTAGCAGAAATGCACTTAATTATTGCTTCAATAATTTGTTGGGGCGATTCAATGGGAAATGGAATTTCTGCTACTATTACTTTAGCACCTGTGCGCTCTGCTATAAAATCAAGTGTGTTGCGGCAGGCGTTGTATTCCTGATTTGTGGTTAGCAATTCGTCGCCCGGAGCAAAAGTGAGCGATCGCAAAACAGCATTTATTCCCGTTGTAGCATTCGGCACAAAGGCTAAATCTTCTTCACCCGCGCCGATAAATGCGGCTAACTGATTTCTGGCATTATCTAACAGCGGTTCAAATTCTCGCATTAAAAAGCGCAAAGGTTCTCTTTCGAGTTGTTCTCTGAAACTAATTTGCGCTTCGAGTACGGGAATCGGACAAGCCCCAAAGGAGCCGTGATTGAGAAATGTTATATTGCGATCGAGTAACCAGTATTCGTTAATCATTTAATTAGTCAATAGTCAGTTGGCAGTAGTCATTAGTCATTAGTCATTAGTCATTAGTTAGTTGGTAGGGGCGGTGTCCCCGTGCCCGCCCTCTTAGTTGGCAGTAGTCAGTCGGAATTGGTAATTCGGAATTAGAACCAACAGTCAACAGTCAACAGCCAACAGTCAACAGTCAACAGCCAACAGCCAACAGTCAACCGTTACTCATTTTATCTTTTAATTGCTCAAACTCTTCTAATGTGTTGCAATTCGATAACATTATTGCTTCTCGTTCCCCTACAGGTAGAGGGATTGCTTGGATTTGATTTAACCATTTTTGAAAGGAACGTCCCCCTTTTTCAATAAAACTTTGCAAACTGGCGAGAGATTGTTGGCGGTAGAATCCGCACAAAGGTTCCCAGCGCGAGTTTTGATAAGGGACAATTGCTAGGGTTGATTGGGGAATAGCAGTTAGCTGACTCGCCCAATTTTGAATAATTTGGGGTTCTAATAAGGGCAAATCGCAAGCTAATAGTAAAATCCAGTCGGCGGGAATTTCTGTCAATCCCTGAGTCAATGCAACTAAGGGCCCGGAGCCCGGATTGTACTCTAGCAGAAATTGGGATTGTTCGGTTAAGGTCGATCGATAGCGATCGGGCCAAGCAGTCAAAACATACACTTGTGGCGTTACGGATGCTGCAACCTCTAACGCCCGCTGCAACAGGCTTTTACCCTCAATTTCCAGCAAAGCTTTATCCGTCCCCATGCGCGAACTTTGACCGCCTGCGAGTACAATTACAGCAATTTGATGGTTAGTCATTAGTCATTAGTCAGTAGTCAGTAGTCAGTAGTCATTAGTTAACTGTCAACCGTTAACTGTTAACTGTCAATAGTCATTAGCACAAAACCTCATGATTCATTCTCAAATTAAAGCACAAATTGCTTTGCTAACTTCCTCAAGTTTTTGCATGACTTGACCGCTGCTCAATAAAGTTTCTGCTTCAATCAAACCCGAGTTTATCTCTAAACAAACCCCGCTGCGCCACAGATAAAAGCCGCCGTTCCAGATAGCTGACTGCATCAATTCTGAGGGTTTGCCTAGCAACACTTCCTGGATTTGTTTGAGTAAGTCTTCCTCGGATTCAAAGGCGGGATTTGTGTTGCTGAAACCGTAATCTCCGTGGGCCAAAAGCACTCGCTCAAACTCAGTATCCGGCCTAGCAATGCCGATAATTGCAGTACGATCGCGCGGCAAGTCGCAGCTTCCCTCCAATCCTTTGACTGTGGTATAATTTTTGACTCCCCGCAATTCAAAGGCTTTTTGAAACATAGCTTCTGTCGGCGGGTGCACGTAGCCAGAGATGACGTTAACGTCGCCGGCGCAGGGACACCACATCAACTCCATTGTCGAAAAAGGCGGCCTTTTGCCGATTTCGCGGCGGTAGGGCACTAAAGCGGTGGCTTGAGGAAAATGCTTGGGAAGGTAGACAAAACCTAAACCGGTACTGTCAAAAACTTGCTGGACTTTTTCTAAACTAAGTTTTGTCCAGTCTACTCCCAAACCGCGCCAAATTTCTATCAGGGGAATGCCTTCTTTGGTTGGCATGACATCGCCGCCGTGCATGACGCTTGGCACGCCAGAGGCGGCTAAAATTAGGGCGGTTATGGGGCTAATTGGAGCGGTGCGCGATCGCCCGTCGTAAGCTACACCAAACACGGCGACGCTAGAAACTGCAAACCCTTTTTCTCGGTTTGGGGGGGCAAGCATGGGCCCCAATTCTTCATAGGCATCTAGCATTCCGGCTAATTCTTCGCCGGTGGGCCGTTTGATGCGGTGGGAAATCATAAAAGCTCCAATTTGAGCTGGTGTGGCTTCTTGCAGCAGCATCATCCGCGTGGCTGCTGCTGCTTCCTGGCGAGTTAAGTTTTCTCCTGTGTGTATTCCGCTGCCAATTTTTCGCAGCAATTCTCTAAATTGGTCACTCATAATTCTTGTAGTTGGTTATTGGTTATTGGTTATTTGTTATTTGTTATTTGTTATTTGTTATTTGTTATTTGTTATTAGAAAGAGAAGAGACAACAGTCAACAGTCAACAGTCAACAGACAACAGTCAACAAAAAAAACTGATAACTCGCGAATTAATTCCCTAATTTTCCGAGCTTGATGACATCCAATGGTGGTACAAATTCGCGTACCAGATTCCAGAAATGGGCGATCGGCGGAATTTGCATTCGATCGTGAGTTGTCACCAATACCACTTCGCGAGTCCAAGCTGGATCGATCGCCGATTGTCCGTTACCGAAGCCCTCGAAGAGGATCGTCGAAACTTGGGGATTTGCACTTTGTTTGGCGACGATGGGCCGAATTGCTAAAGTGCGATCGCCCTGGGCCTCAATCAAAGCTGAATGCGGTAGCAAAGCAATCAATTCTCCCTGTCGCACCACACCCCGAAAAGCATCGAGAGTGTTGAGTTCCAAAACAGCATGAAGTTTAGCGCCGATGCGTTCAAATTGTTCTTGCACCATCCGCTGCATTCCGTACCCGTCCTTAAACACCACTTGCGGGTAACAAATCAATTCCGGCCAAGGTACTCGATCGTACACGGCCAGGGGATGATTTGCCGCCATCAATACCTCGATCGGCTCATTGTAGAGTACCTCAACCAACATTTCTGGAGCTTGAGTAAAATAACGGTTGTTCATCACCACCGCGATGTCCACCAAACCGTCTTTGAGAACTTTCAGAGCTCGATCGCTCCCCAGCGCAGTCACCCGCAACTGCACTTCAGGATAATCGCGACAAAACCTTTGCAGCACAGGCGGCAAATAAGCAGCACAAACCGAATGAATCGCAGCCACGCACAGTTCCGGCTGCTTTCCCGCCAGCAAATCCGCCAATTCGACCGCAGCATTTCGCCAAGTCTGACAGATTTTGCGAGCGTGAGGCAACAGGCGTTCCCCTCCCACAGTCAGCTTCGCGCTTCCCGCACGGTGAAACAGCGACAAACCCACTTCCGCTTCGAGTCCCTGCACTTGACGGCTAATAGTCGATTGAGTCACGCCGCACTTCCGGGCCGCTTGCTGAAAGCTCCCGGTTTCAGCAACCGAAAGAAATGCTTGAAGCTGCTCTAAGCGCATGGATGTTTAATTCTAGATGGTTTCAGACATTTTCCTCGAACGATCGTAAGTAACGTTAACCGATTTAGTTGAAGAATTTAGTAGAATTTGATACAGTACAGATTAGTTTTGATGCTGACAGACGCGGAGATGCTCGTTTTTACGAACCAACTTGCTGGGGCAGGATTTCGGAGCGTCCGAGTAAATGTCGCTTCTCCAATGTTGAAGGGATTTCTGAATCTGCCAACTTATCAACAAACCGATTAAATTCGATAAATTTAGAGAATTTTGCCAGTTGATAGCTCAAGATTTTTAATAAAATTAGCAGTCGCCATCGCTCGCTTGCGTTAAGCTGCGGGATTTTTTGTTGAATTTCGATCTCAAAAGATAGCATTTAATTTGATAATTAATGGAGCATTATAGTACCTGAGTTTCCCTATAATTGTCAATAAATGTCCGAAGATTGGGCACGGTTAAAACCTGCAATGAACTTTTATCCCGGCTGAAAGTGACTGTTATTTTCTGTTTCTTTGTGTATAAACTAGGAATTAGCGGGTCAGCAACACAAGTGCAAGTACGATCGCACGCACGGGAAAGCCGAAATGCTGCAATTTCTTCTTAAAATTATGTCATTTAACCACAATTTTATTTCCCAAGGTGGATTAGAAGAGTGGCCACCGCAGTTAATGGGACTGCACGCGGTCAGCGATTTGTTAATTTCCTTGGCTGATTACTCAATTCCAGCGATTCTGACATACTTTGCCTGGAAGCAGCGCAAATTGCCTTTGAGCAGGGGGTTTCTGTTATTGGGAGCCTGGTTTTTCTGCCGGGGCACAACTCATCTGATGCAAGTTTGGATGCTGGTGCATCCCAGTTACTGGCCCTCAAGTTTCCTCGCCGCCATTACGGCTGTGATTTCTTTGTGGGCTGTGGCGGAACTGATGCCATCGCTTTCTCAACAATTCTTGGCTTTGGACGGTTTGGCCTCTTTCTCCGCAAATACAGCGCCGAAAACTCAAAAGCTCGATCGAGATCCTGCTGTGATGGCCATTAAAAATTCCACCGCCTCCCCCCCAAACGAACTCCAGCAAATTAACCAGCAATTGCTCGCAGAAATAGCGCAGCGCGAGCGAGTCGAGCAAATTCTGCTCGATACTGTCAGCAAGCTGCAAGAAAGTGAAGAACGCTTCCGCGTTTTTCAGGAATTATCTATAGATGGATTTAACGTGTTCCGCAGCCTTCGCGACGAATCTAAAATTGTGGATTTTGAATGGGAATACGTCAATCCCGCAGCGGCAAAAATTCAGCATATGACTCCTGAAGAATTAATCGGAAAGCGATTGCTGGAAGTGCTGCCCGGTCATAAAGAGCGCAATTTGTTCGACCGTTACGTGGAAGTTGTAGAAACAGGAACTCCCCTCGATACCGAGATTTATTACAACAGCGAAGGCATTGTCGGCTGGTTTCGGATTGTGACGGTTAAATTGGGCGACGGTATAGCTATTTCTTTTAGCGATATTACTGAGCGCAAGCAAGTAGAAGCATCTTTGGGCGACGCGATGCAAAAACTCACTTCTCATTTTGAAAATACACCCCTAGCTGTGATTGAGTGGGATAAAAATTGTCGCATCAGCGGGTGGTCGCCGGCTGCCGAAAAGATTTTTGGGTGGAAGGAAACAGAAGTTTTAGGCAAGCATTTTAGCGAATGGAATTTTATTGGGTATGGCGATTTTGAAGATGTACAATCGGCAATTGATAGTTTAAAAAACTCACAGACTCGCTGCAATGTAGTTCGCAACAGCAATTATAATAAGGGCGGTTCGCTGCTGCACTGCGAGTGGTACAATTCGGCTTTTTACAGCGATTCTGGACAGTTGATATCGTTGCAGTCTCTGGTTTTGGACGTGACGGAACGCTTTAATTTTGTGGAAGTGCTGCGACAGTCTGAAGAGCGGTTTCGGATTGCGGCAAAAAGTGCTAGCGATTTGATTTACGAATGGGATATCGATACGGGTATCGTGCTGTGGTTCGGTGAGATAGACGGACATTTGGAGTACGAAAAAGGCGGATTTCCGAGGACGAGAGCAGCTTGGAACAGTATCTTGCATTCGGAAGACCGAGATCGAGTCCTGGCTGCACTCGATCGATATTTGAGCGCGCCAGACTGTTCTGCTGCCCCATTTTTTGAGGAATACCGCGTTCAGAACCAAGGTGGCGGCTGGCTGCACTGGATCGATCGCGGCATGGCAGTGCTTGACTCTCAAGGCAATCCCTACAAATTGATCGGGGCGATCGGCGACATCAGCGATCGCAAACAAGCCGAAGCACAGCGGAATCTCGCCTTGGCGCGGGAACAAGTAGCCCGCCGCCAAACAGAAGCCAGCGAACAGTTGTACCGCGCCCTCGCTGAAGCCATCCCGCAAATAGTTTGGACTGCTTTACCCGACGGCGCGATCGATTATTGCAACCAGGGCTGGTTTGAATATAGCGGCATGACGCTGGAGGAAACTAAAGGCTGGGGGTGGCAGCCAATTTTGCATCCAGATGACTTGGAACACACCCTAGAACGCTGGAATAACTCGGTACAGACTGGGGAGACTTATGAGGTGGAATACCGCTTTAAACGGGCATCTGACGGGGCTTACCGCTGGCATCTGTGTCGGGCATTGCCCGTGCGGGATGCTGAGGGGAAAATCATCAAGTGGTTCGGGACTTGTACGGATATTGACGATCGCCACCGATGGACCCAAACAGCCGATTTCCGCGCCCGAGCCTTGGCTTTGCTGTCCTCGGCTTCCCTAGATTACCAGCAGGCGCTGCAAGGTCTGGCAGATTTAGCAGTACCTGAGTTGGGGGATTGGTGCTGCGTGCATTTAATCGAACCCGACGGCTCGCTCCGCTTGCAAGCAGTCGCTAACTCCGATCCGAACAAAGTCGCCCTGCTGTGGCAAATCGACCAGCGCTTGCCGGTAGACCCCCAGGGAAGGCACGGAGTGGCAAAGGTTCTGCGGACTGGGGAGGCGAAACTTTACCCCGAAATACCGAATTGGGCCCTCGAAGCGGTGGTACCGGACAGGGAATTGCTGTTGGTGCTGTGTTCCCATAGCCCGCTATCGGCAATCTGCGTGCCGCTGATGGCTCGCGGGCGGACGCTGGGAGCGATTTCGCTGCTGTGCGGGGAGTCTGGCCGCCGCTGCGAGTACGCCGATTTGGTTTTGCTGTCGGATTTGGCGCGGGATGCGGCGGTGGCGATCGACAATGCGCGGCTTTACCGGGAAGCTTCCGAGACCAACCGGATTAAAGACGAGTTTTTGGCAACGCTTTCCCACGAGTTGCGGACTCCTCTCAACGCGGTGGTGGGCTGGTCTCAGATACTGCGACAGCGCAAGTTGAGTCCCGAAAAAACGGCTGTGGCTTTGGAGACGATCGAGCGAAACGGGCGGTTGCAGACTCAGATGATTGAGGATTTGCTGGACGTTTCCCGGATTGTCAGCGGTAAAGTGTGTTTGAAGCTGTCCCCGGTGAATTTGGTTGGGACTGTAGAAACGGCCGTCAAGGCCCTGATTCCTGATGCTGAAGCTCGCGGAGTTGAATTGGTGAGTTATTACGGCGAAGGAGTGAGTACCTTGAGGGGCGATGCTGCTCGTTTGCAGCAGGTGGTGTGGAATTTGCTCTCGAATGCAATTAAGTTTACGCCGCGGGGAGGTCGCATAGAAATCAGGGTCTGGGATGAGGGGGAATCGCGATCGGCTGGTGGTGCCATTTTGTCTGTGTCTCCGGTTCACTCTGTGACGATCGCCATCACCGATACCGGAATTGGCATCAGCAAGGAGTTTTTACCGTTTGTGTTCGATCGCTTCCGCCAAGCTGACAGCAGTTCTACGCGCAATTACGGCGGGCTGGGACTGGGATTGGCGATCGTCCGCCATCTGGTGGAACTCCACGGCGGCACTGTCTGGGTCGAAAGTCCCGGCCTAGGACTAGGCTCGACTTTTGGGGTGCGATTGCCAATTTAGTCAGTTGTTAGTTGTTGGTTGTTAGTTGTTGGTTGTTGGTTGTTAGTTGTTAGTTGTTAGTTGTTGGTTGTTAGTTGTTAGTTGTTGGTTGTTGGTTGTTGGTTGTTGGTTGTTGGTTGTTGGTTGTTGGTTGTTAGTTGTTGGTTGTTAGTTGTTGGTTGTTGGTTGTTGGTTGTTAGTTGTTAGTTGTTGGTTGTTAGTTGTTGGTTGTTAGTTGTTGGTTATTTGTTGACAGCTATTGGTTAACAAATAACAGATAACAGATAACAGATAACAGTCAACAGTCAACAGTCAACAGTCAACAGTCAACAAGACTTATTTTCCTACCATTCTTGCAGGGCGATCGCAATTCCCTCTCTCAATCCCGGTTCCAGATTGTCTTGCTTAACTAAACTTTCTAATTGCTGCCGAACCTCCGCTGCACCAAGCCTTTTGAGCGCTGCAGCGCCGTGCAGCCTGACGCTATTATCGCCGTCGCCTAACAATTGAATCAGTGCGTTTAGCGCTCTAATATCACCTAATTGTCCTAACGCTAAAGCTAAAGATTGTTTGATTTCGGGAGGCTGCACCGCCGGATAATTCCCCTCTAGCAAACCGATCGCAATTTCTGCAGCTTTTATTTTTAACTCCGGCTTTGACCCTCGCCCTAAAACAGCGGCAATTTCTTGACAAACAGCAGGATTAATGTTATCAATTTGTAAGGATTCGCTGGCATTTAGCACTCGATCGCTATTTGTGAATTCGCTCCGTTGTGCGTTAAAAACCGATCGCCCAATCAGCGCAGTTTGCAAATATTCTAAAGCAACAGCAGTTTCGCTCCAGCCTAGGGCGCGCACAGTTTCGATTTGCAATTCCAGGGGAGTTGCGGGGTTTCGCAGGAATTCAAATAAACTGTACGCTGCAGCATCGGTTTTCAGTCGCCCGATCGCGATCGCCGCTTGTTGGGACACTTCAAATCGGATGTCCCAAAGCAAAGGTTTGAGCAAATTAACTAAATCTAATTCTGCATCTAAATAAGCGCGAACTCCCAGAGCTCTCACCGCTTCTTTTCTAACTGATGTCGCCACATCTTTGAGTGCTTCTACCAGTACCGGCGGGATGCGGGAGTCGTGAAAACTACTCAAAGCCTCGATCGCAGCCAGCCGCACCGCAATTCTAGAGTCTTTGACTACACTCAACAGCGGGGCGATCGCTTCGGGGCGGCGAATTTGGGCGAGGGCTACTGTTGCAAACTGTCGCGAGTCTTCCTGCTGCAATAGAGTTGCTAGGGATTCTATAGCTGTCGGGCCGAAATTGGCGAGGGTTTGGGCCGCGATTTGGCTCAATTCTTCGTCGGAATTTTTGACTAATTTTACTAAAGCTGCAATCACTTCCGGGCGAGGGAACTTTCCGAGAATGCGGGCGGCAAACCACCTGGGTTCGGTGTCTGCGTCTTCGTCTTCGATCGCAGCAATTAAAGGTGCGATCGCGCTATTTCCCAGATTTGGCAATACCTTAGCAATTTCCCAGCGGTCTTGAAAATCCCCCCATTCCAAGGCTTGTATTGCTAAACTTACGGCTTGTTCTAAAAATATTTTTTCCTGTGGCTGGCTGCGGTTGGCTGTCACTTGCTGCAAGCATTCGACTACAATAGGCCAGTTTTGGCGATCGGCAGCGGCTTGCGCTTGTTCTAAAATATGAGACATAAATTTAATTTAGCTTCAAGAAGGTAGATGACAGCTAGCCCAGAAGCGCGATCGTCTCCCGCAATCTGTTGCTACAATTATCAATTATTTGAGATTTATGTCAATCCCTCACCCATGGTAAAATATAATTAAAACATTAAATCAATTCATTTAAATCATCAATTCGTCATATTCTTGAAACAAAAAACCAAATTCCCACCTAAATAAAAATAGATCTAATAAATTCCAATTAAATAAAGCCATTTCCTCCTTGGGTTCGCAGTGTGGACGAAATCCCGCACTACGAACCGTGACAGCATTAATTTTTTTCACCCAACTATTTGCCCATTTTCTAATGAAAAAAGCTCTCCTTTTAGTAAACCAGCACTCTCGAAGAGGGAAAAAACTATTATCTCAAGCCACTGCCAAATTAGAAGCACTTGGTTTTGAATTAATAGTAAAATCAACCGACAGCGCCAGCGAAATTTCCAACACAATTCGGAACCACCAAAATCAAGTCGAATTAGTCATCATCGGTGGCGGCGACGGCACACTCAACTGCGCCATCGAAGGTTTGATGGACGCTAAATTGCCCTTGGGTATTTTGCCGATGGGAACAGCTAACGATTTAGCCCGCACTCTCGGAATTCCTACAGATTTATCCGCAGCTATTCAAGTAATTGCCAGCGGTAAAATTCGGCTTATAGACATAGGTTGGGTAAACCAACAGCATTTTTTTAATGTAGCGAGTTTGGGATTGAGCGTCGAAATTACCCAGAGACTGACTAAAGATGTAAAGCAGCGCTGGGGAATTTTAGCTTATGCTTTGGCTGCTTTGCAGACAATTTTTAAATCGCGACCATTCAGAGCAGAAATCAAGGTAAACAACCAATATTTTAATGTAAAAACAATTCAAATTGCCATAGGCAACGGCCGCTACTACGGCGGCGGCATGACAGTTGCCGAAGATGCCACCATCGACGACAAGCGACTGGATTTGTACAGTTTAGAGACACACCATTGGTGGGAAATCATTGCTTTACTGCCAGCAATGAGGCAAGGAAATTATACCACTTGGCCGAAGGTTCGCGCCTTGCACGCTCAAGAATTTGAGATTAATACTAGCAAACGCCGTTCGATTAATACCGACGGTGAAATCACCACTCACACGCCTGCAAAATTCCGAGTGATTCCCCAAGCTTTAGCAGTTATAGCTCCTGTATAAGTTTGTAGTGATATCAATTCCGGTTGCACTCATATATAACTGTTGACAGTTGACTGTTGACAGTTGACTGTTGACTCGAAAAACTGAATGGTTGATTGTTAACTGTTGACTCGATTTTATTATTCCGATGCAACCAGAAACGATATGAGGATTTTATTATTCTGATTTTGACACAGACTAAAGTCCTCACTACAAACCCAATTACTGACCAAATTAATAATCGCCTCCCGCGCCGTATTGCCACGCTTCAACTAATCGGTTAAAATAAAATTTCTGTTCTGCAGACAAATTTTTAACCTGCGGTTCTACCGCTTTCCCTAACGGCTGCAATCCCGTATAAATTCCTAAATTTACATAATGAACCATCCAATCAAGCAAATTAGCTATTCCCACCTGCGGAATGATTTTCATCACTAATCCAGGATGACTAATTGCTGTTTTAAACAGGGTTTTTGACAAAGCCGGAAATAACACAATATCCTGCAGAAACGGTTTGAGTACCGGTTCTCCCAACTCTTCCATTACCTGAAATACAGCAGCCAACAGTTGATTGATTTGATTGGGATCTATTTTTTGATTCATCGCAGCACTCATCGAACGCTGAAACAACCAGGTGACAGATAGATTCGGCTGATACGGTTGCAAAAGTGCAAGGGATTTTTTGTCTAAACTCTCGCTTGTCAAAGCTTCGTCAATTCCGAGGGTCAATCGTTTGAGGTGGCGCACCATTGCGCCGAAACCGCCGAAGCTGAGGGGCGATTGGCTACCGCTACTGTCTCCGACTGGAAGTATGCGATTCCAAGGCATTTTTAGAGGACTTTGGCGATAGCAGGGAAAGAATCCGTAGAGTGCTCTTTGGAATTTTAACTGTTCGAGTTTGACGTTTTGATATTGGGGCAGCAAGCGCAAATATTCTTCAAATAATGTTTCTAAACTGAATCTTTCTGTGTCAGCGTCTATATAGGTAAATAAGTAAGTAGTGCGCCCGTCTCTGGCTGGAAATGCTTCCCAAAAGTATTGGCACTGATTTTGCATTGGGGTGAAGGATGCAAATATGTCGCCGGTTTCGTTTTTGGGATATCCTTGGGCGCAAGTGCCGACTACTAAACATACTGCGTCGGGTTTTTTCCCTTGTCTGGCTTGGCGGACAATGGGGGAAAAATGTCCCATTGCGTCTAAGAATAATCTGGTTTTAAATAAATTTTCGGCTGTCGGTAAATCTGTAATTGCCGCTTCTACTGCGACTCCGTTGGGGTGAATTGTTGCTGTTTTAAATGGTGTGTTTTCAAATAGTTTGCCTCCGGCTTGGAGAAATTTTTGTTTGAGGGTTTCGAGGAGGTAAACTGGGTCTATTCCGATGTTTAGTACGTCGCGCACCCAAATGTCGGGGGTGTTGGCAAAGCTGATGCGGGCTGGGTTGTATTCGGTGGCTATTGCTTTGTCTATTTCAGCAGCAGTCAGCAAATTTAGTTCTAAGAATGCGTCTAATTCTTTGCGCGAAATGTTCCATTCTTGGTCGCGCCCTCGCAGGATGCCGCGTTCGAGTAGGGCTACTCGCCAACCCCGCACGGCTAAGGCTGTTCCGATGAGTATTCCTAGGGTTCCGCCGCCGATAACTATGTCGAAGTCGAGGGTTTCGAGGGGTTGTTGGTTGTGCTTGACTGCTTGGGGTGCTGGTGCGGTGTTTTGTTTGAGGTTGTTCCAGAGTCGATCGACCTTTTGCAGGCCTTCAAGGGCATTTCCCGGCACTTGGGAGAGGATTTGTTCGGTGAGGGACATCGGGTTTTAAGATTGAAGAGCGGTGGATTTTCTATAATTTAGCTTAGATCGATATTTCAGAGAGTTTTAGGGCTGATGTGGGGCCAAAAACCCGGTTTCTAGGAGTTTTGGGCTTAACGATAAATCACGCCAGAAACCTGGTTTCTGATAAGTAGGGTGCGTCAGCTACAACTATTTTGGCGACAAACCAAGAATCTCATGCTGACGCACGCCCGGAATTAAATCAAGGGTGCGTCAGCATGAGACTTTTTCGGCACGATTTTAAGATGTCAAAACTGACGCACCCTACCATTTTTGTTGCAGTTCAATCAGCGGTGCTTAATTCTTCTACTTGCAGTCGATCGCACAAAATTGGTTCGCACGCCACACCACCAGTCTCTGCGGCTGTCCAAATTTCTAATTTAGCTTCCGGTACCGCTTCAAACAAAAAACGTTCTCCCGGAAACACCGTCCGCTCAAAATACCAATTAGGAATATTTGTAATTCGAGCAATTTGCACTTTGCTAGTATTGTTGAGATACCAACACAAAATGCGCGTATTAGGTTCGGCAATCACCTCATTCATTGTCAAATTCATTTTTTTTACTTGTTTGTGAAATTGTGTAATCCATCGGCTGCTCGCCCGATATTAATATAACATATTACAATAAAAAATAAACATACTTTGGGTATATTAATAAATGCCTCTGGGGGAAATATTGCCTTTTTCTACCTGTTCCCAAGAAGGTGCAAAAGGCGACATTGCTAAGGTGCAAGATTTCCATCCTCCCCTCACAGGTGCATTCAACAATTGACAGTGACCAACCGATCCTTTTGGATCTTTGTAGTAACAGCACAAAGCGCATTTAGAAATAGAAGTGCAGGGCGGAGCGCTAGTTACAAGAATGGATTCGCTGTGAAGGTTGTTGCGTTTGAGAGTTAGAGTTTCCATCGATATCTTTTTCAAATCTTCAATCTCAAGTATGACAGCCGGATTTCAGTCGCTGCGTCTACCTCAAGGCTTAGTTCGATTTTAAGTTTTGTTTAGGGATCGATAGAAAACATATCTTTTTTGACGGAATCAAACTAGGGAGCAATTAATTTTTCTCTAATTTTAATTTGCTGCCCTGGCTCGATCGCCCTCGGTTACTGTCTGAGGGAGTACAGCTCAGAGGCCAGTTAGTTATCCTTGCCTAGCTGGCTGAACAAATCGGCTAAAATTGTATTGGAAAATAAAAAACCTTCAGGATCGCTCAACCTCAAATTTCCTGAAAGCGGCAGTTTCGCGCCTTCGGCTAAAGTTGCGTCAAGCGGATCTATTCCGTAGGAAATCTCCCGATCGGCTGTCACGATTTCCACCCATCGCAGCCGCCAGTAGGGTTGCAAACAATCCCAAATTCGATCGACTGTTTGCTGCGTAAACTGTTGAGTCAGCGCCGAAAGGCTAACTCCTTCTGTTAAACGCAAGCCTAGCATCAGCGTTTCTAACAAAATGTCATTTTCTGAGACTTGAACATTTTGATCGAGTGCTGGGTAAATATCCTGCGGGGTTTCCTCTCCTGTTTTTGGGGTGGCTGCTGAAGCGATCGCACAGATCGATCGCACCCACTGATAATATTCTTGAGTTTTGCGAGGTCTTGTCAACCTCCGCCCTTGCACGTAACTCGCCGCCCCCATTCCCAAACCGTAATAAGGGCGATTTTCCCAATAGACGCGGTTGTGGCGGCACTGATAACCGGGCTTAGCGTAATTAGAAATTTCGTAATGTTCGTAGCCAGCCCCAGTCAAAATCGATCGCGCCAAACGGTACATTTCAGCAGCAGTTTCATCTGCCGGTAGCGGCTGCGCGCCTGCTTCAAAGTAGCGCCCGAAGGCCGTTCCAGGCTCAACAATTAAGTCGTAACTCGACAGGTGAGTCGGGCCAATTTCTACCGCCGATTTAAGGGAAGTTTCCCACTGTTCTAAAGTTTGGTGCGGCAGTCCCGAAATTAAATCTAAACTGAAATTGACAATCCCGGCCGATCGCACGATTTCTACTGCTTCAAAAATTTCTGCCACAGAGTGCGATCGTCCGCAAGCTTGCAGCAATTCATCCTGAAAAGCTTGCACTCCCAAACTAACTCGATTTACTCCCGCCGCTACATATCCCCGCAACTGTTCTAAAGTAAAAGTACCGGGGTCTATTTCTATAGAAATTTCCGCCCCAGCAGCAATCCCAAATTTGCCGTCTAGAGTCTCTAAAATATGGCTCAACTGACTGACAGAAAGCAGCGAAGGCGTGCCGCCACCAAAAAAAACTGTTTTCAGAGATGCGCCTAAATTTGGAGTTGCTTGAATTTCTTCACACAGTGCGGCAACGTATTGCACGATTGTGCCGGAATTTTCGCCATTTTTGCGATCGCCCACCACAAAAACCGGAAAATCGCAGTAGTAACAGCGGCGGCGACAAAAAGGTACGTGCAGGTAAGCCGAACTCGGAATGCCGGAATTTGCCGCTTGGCCGCTTTTTTTGAATTCAAATGTTAAATAATCTGTAGTAGCGTTCATTACTCTTTTGCCACAATTGCCAGTTCAAATCTCAAGCTTTAATTAAAGCATCATTAATAATTATGTATATTATGACAGTTTCTCAGCAATAAAGGTCTGGGTTCGATAGGCTATTTTAGTTGCACCTCCTATCGGTGGCGATCGGCAGAAATTCCCGAATAGCCAGAGATTCCTGTATTGGTATCTGGTAGATGCCCTCGGCAGACCTCGCTAAATCTAACTCTTGCTCGATCGCGCATCCCCTTCACGGTAGAGGCGCGAAATATAAGTTCATTAAAATTTATGAATCAAGATAGCGATATCCGACCGCAACGTCGGAAAAAACTATCAGCACGGGAAAGATATAATGTAAACAAATTCATTAACCTAGAACTAATGCTAGACGCAATCATAATAATCTCATTCATAATCGCAGGCGGAGGCATCGGCTATTACGGAGTCGAGCTGCTACCGAACAACCTGCTGGAGCAAGTTACAAATATACAAGGTTTAAGTTCCGTACTAGGCTCGTTTGGAGCATTAATCGGCTTCGTGTTCGGATTAGTGGCTCAAACAACCTATCGGCGCGTAGAAAAAAGAGTCCGGGATATGCCGGTGGAGATGCTGCTGACGCGGGCGATCGGCTTAATCATCGGACTGCTAGTAGCCAACTTAATGCTGGCTCCGCTGTTCCTGCTGCCAATTCCCCGCGAATTCGGCTTTATCAAACCCCTAGTCGCAGTATTGGGTAGCGTCATGTTCGGCTTCACAGGGGTCGGCTTGACAGAAACCCACGGCCGTGCTTTCCTGCGCTTGATCAACCCCAAAAGCTTAGATACGGTGTTGGTAGCCGAAGGAACTTTCAAACCAGCCTCTGCCAAAGTAGTCGATACAAGCTGTATAATTGACGGCCGGATTGAAAACCTGCTAGAAACAGGTTTCCTCGAAGGTCAAATTATTATTCCGCAATTCGTGCTCCAAGAACTGCAACTCGTAGCCGATTCCGCCAACGATCAAAAGCGAGTGCGCGGGCGTCGCGGCTTAGATGTACTCAACCGCATCAAAGAAACATATCCAGAACGGATTCAAATTCACTCGGCTGACTACGAAGATATTGCCACAGTCGATGCCAAATTAGTCCGCTTCGCCTTAGATATCGACGGCATTTTGCTCACCAACGATTACAACTTATCGAAAGTAGCTACCGTCCAAAAACTGCCGGTTTTGAATATCAACGATTTGACTCATGCAGTGCGCCCCACTTATTTGCCGGGAGATACAATCGAACTAAAAATCCGCAAAGAAGGCAAAGAACCCTCTCAAGGAATCGGTTACTTGGACGACGGCACAATGGTAGTCGTAGAAGCAGGAAGCAGCTACGTCGGTGCCGAAGCCAGAGTCGTAGTCACCAGCGCCCTGCAAACTAGCGCAGGCCGCATGATATTCGCCCGTCCTCAAGAATCCGTTATTGTTTGAAACCCAGAAACAATGACCACGGCAATCAGAATCAAATATTGCGATCTTTCCAATCTGCCCTGACTCTCTACCGCGCCCGGTATGACGAATCGGGGCAGTGGTTTTTTGTGTGTCTTAAATGTTGGGAATCGGCAAGTAAAAACAATCCTTTTTACTTCTACCGCGGCCCTTGGAAAGCTACCAAGAAAAAATAGCAATTAGCAGCTTGTTCTTCTTTTCTTTTCCTTCGCGTCCTTTGCGTCTTCGCGGTTCAATCATATCAATATCAGTGATTCAGGAGTAATTAAAATCAACCAATCTCGATCGCATCTTCATACAAAGCCTCGATCGCACAGCTAAAATTAACACTCTTTAACTCAATTTCTTGCCCTTGAGTGTAAGGATAAAGCACCCAAAAACCCTCTGCATTTCGTCTAAAACACTCTACACTAACTCTTTCTTGATTGATTAATACATACTCTTGCAAACTTTAAGAAGTGCGGTCATCGGCAAATTTTTCACCTCTGTCAAAAGCCGCTGTTGTCGGCGATAAAACTTCCACAATTAAGCGCGGGTAGCGAATGAAATCTTCATCAGCATTTTTGTCTCGTTCATCACAACTAACCGCTACATCGGGATAGTAATAGAAATTTGATGCCTCAATCCGAACTTTCATATCTGCCATATAAGTTATGCAGCCACTTCCTCGAAGATGATTTCTCAACAGTGCAAACACATTTCCCGAAATGATGACATGAGCTTTGCTTGCGCCTGCCATTGCATAGATTTCACCTTGCCTGTACTCGTGTTTGATAGGACTGACTTTCTCGCCTGCTAAATAATCTTCAGGAGAGACATAGGTGTCGCTTTTACCTGCAATCATATAATTTTGCGGTTGGTGAGGATTACACTATTATAGCCGTAGCTTGCGGGGCCCAACGCCATCGCCCTTGTTCACCTTTCCCCCAAACTTTTAACGTCGGCGCGGGGCCGGAAGCCTCGCGGTATTGCCATTTTGCGGTTGCGGTTTTTCTTGCAGCTTCATCGTCAAACTAACCCGCTTTAACTTCTCATTCACCTCCAAAACCCGCACTTTCACAACTTGTCCGACTTTCACAATCTGTTTCGGATCGTCTACAAAGCGATCGGCTAATTGAGAAATATGAACCAAACCATCTTGGTGCACTCCCACATCAACAAAGGCTCCAAAGTTAGCTACATTCGTGATGATGCCTTCTAATTCCATCCCCACTTGCAAATCGGAGATTTCTTTAATTCCAGCTTGGAAAGTGGCATATTTAAACTCGGCACGCGGGTCTCTTCCCGGTTTTTCGAGTTCGGAAATAATGTCTCGGAGTGTCGGTTCTCCGACTTTCTCTGTGACATATTTTTTAATATTTACAGTCTTGATTTTTTCCGATATTTGTGTTATTCCTGTCAGCGGCAAGTCTAAATCCTTGGCGATCGCCTGCACGACAGCATAACTTTCGGGATGAACTGCTGTATTGTCCAGGGGGTTTTCGCCGCCGCGAATGCGGAGAAAGCCGGCGGCTTGTTCAAAAGCTTTTGGGCCGAGTTTGGGAACTTTCAAGAGTTGACGGCGATTTTTAAACGCGCCGTTTTCGTTGCGGTAATTGACGATATTTTTAGCAACTGTTGCCGTCATTCCTGATACAAAGGTCAGCAGTTCTTTGGAGGCTGTGTTTAAGTCAACTCCGACATAGTTAACGCAGCTTTCGACTGTTTCGTCGAGTTTCTTTTTGAGCAGTTTTTGGTCAACGTCGTGCTGGTATTGACCGACTCCGATTGATTTCGGGTCGATTTTTACAAGTTCGGCTAAAGGATCTTGCAAGCGCCTTCCGATGCTGACTGCGCCCCTGACTGTGATGTCGAGGTCGGGAAATTCGGCGATCGCCACATCGCTTGCTGAATAAATCGATGCGCCGGATTCGTTCACCATGACTTTAATCGGTTTTCTGTCCATTTCGGCCAAAACTTCCGATACAAACTCGTCTGTTTCGCGGGAAGCTGTACCGTTGCCGATCGCGATTAATTCAATTTTATATTTTTCAATTAAATGCTTGACAATTTTACCAGCTTGCTGTCGCTGAGCTGCGGCTTGGTGCGGGAAAATTGCTTGATATTCCAAAAATTGCCCGGTTTCGTCGAGGGCGGAAACTTTGCAACCGGTGCGAAATCCAGGATCGATCGCCAGTGTGGGTTTCATTCCCGCCGGCGCCGACAGCAGCAACTCGCGGAGGTTGGTTTCAAAAGTGGCGATCGACTCGATATCAGCGGCGGCTTTGTTGTGCGATCGCACTTCCGTAATCAAGGAAGTCTTCATCAGTCGGTTGAAAGCATCCTTCAATGTCGATCGATAAAACTCCTTAACTGCTGCTATCTTAGTTCTAATTTCCTGAGATTCCAAATAAGCCATCACCGCCGATTCATCAAAGGCCAAGTCTAAATCTAAAACCCCCTCCGTTTCCCCGCGAAACAGCGCTAACATATTGTGCGACTGAACGCTTCTCGCTGCAACTTGGTAATTGCGGTACATTTCAAATTTAGTGCTTCCTTCTGGGAAATCATCTTTAATTTTCGAGACAAAAACCCCAGTTTTCATCAAAAAATCTCGCAAATAAGCTCTATATTCAGCTTGTTCAGAAACCGCCTCGGCCAAAATATCCCCAGCACCTTTGAGAGCTTCTTCTGAAGTTTTTACTCCCTTTTCTTCCGACACATATTTGCTAGCTTCCGCTGCGATATCGGCCGGTTGAGCAGTCGGCTTGTTCAGAGACTTAATAAATTCTGTCAGCGGTTCCAAACCTTTTTCTCTAGCAATTGTCGCCCGCGTCCGCCGCTTGGGTTTGTAAGGCAGATAAAGGTCTTCGAGTTCGTTTTTTTGCAAGCACGATTCAATTTTAGCTTGCAATTCCTCCGTGAGTTTGCCCTGGGAGGCGATCGTCTCCAAAATCGACTTTTTGCGGTCTTCAATTTCCGTCAAATAAGTAAAGCGATCGGAAATATCCCGCAAATGAATTTCGTTGAGGGAATCGGTACGTTCTTTGCGGTAGCGGGCAATAAACGGAATAGTTGCGCCCTCGGCGAAAAGTTCCAGAGCATTATTGACTTGGGAGAGATTGATGTCAAGTTCTTGAGCAATCAGTTGAGGAATGTTGAGCATAGTACAGAATTTTGGGTCAGTCAATTTTAGATTTTAGATTCACTTCACGGAAGAAGGTAAAAAGGTTTCCAATAAAAGTTTGAAAGGTGTTGGCGATTGTCTTGCCACTATTAAAGTTATTTTAGCATAAATCTAGTATTTTTTCAAAATTACCAGTCAAAATCAGACTAAAGTCCTGCTTCTAACTCCCAAAGAGGACTCGCCTTCCCACCGAGCAAACCGGTTCGTAGTGATGAATTCAGTCCTTCTTGTCACAAGTTTACATTCAGAAATTCAGTCCTTATTATAACTCCTAAAAATTACTTTTTCCCTACTTTTTACACAGGCTCGTAGTGATGAATTCAGTCCTTCTTGAGACTCCCATAAAAAAACAAGCTTCTCCCTACAAAAAAAATAATATTTAACAATAGTTTGATTAATTAAGCTTATTTATTGCTAACACTATTTGCAGTCAACTCATCGGCGTAAGGTGACTGATGCAAATAAGCCTTACCCGCAGAACCAAAAAGTTGCAGTTTGCCAGAAATCACCGATCGCATAGCATCGATCGCCTTTTGCATAACTTCCAACAAATCAGGATCTGACAAAGAATTGCTAGTTTTTAACACCTCCATATAAGCATCGCGAACTTCCGTATTCACATTAAACTTAGATACGCCTAATTTAATAGATTGATTAATCATCGATTCTGGCAAACCGCTAGCGCCATGCAACACTAACGGCACCGAAACAGAAGCCCGGATTTTTGCCAAACGCGGAAAATCGAGTTTCGGTTCGCTGAAATATTTGCCGTGAACGTTGCCAATTGTTACCGCCAGAAAATCCACCTTAGTTGCTTGAATAAACTCTACAGCTTCCACTGGATCTGTCATTTTAGCCGCTTTTTCTTCGATTGTCAAACCATCTTCTGTGCCGCTAATTCGACCGATTTCTGCTTCAACCACCGCACCGTTAGCGTGGGATAATTCAGTCATTTTGCGAGTAAATATTAAGTTTTGTTCGTAGGACAAAGGAGAACCGTCAGCCATAATTGACTTGATGCCGGCGGCTAGGGCGAGGTGAATATCTTTTTCTGAGGTGCTGTGATCTAAGTGTACTGCGATCGGGACTAAAGACTTGCGCGCGGCTTCCATGCAAAGCGCGACTAAAGGCGATTTTCCGTATTTGAGGGCGCTGGGGTGAAGTTGCAGCATCGCAGGACTTTGCAGCGCTTCGGCGGCATCGATGACGGCTTTTACTCCTTCGAGATTGTACACGTTAAAAGCGCCGATCGCATAAGCGTTTCTCCGGGCCGTGTTCAGCAATTCGCTAGTTGAGGCGAGCATAAATACCTGACTTAAAAAAATTAGAAGGAAGATGGAAGAAGTCATTAGTCATTAGTCATTAGTCATCAGTCATTAGTCATTAGTCATTAGTCATTAGTCATTTTACCCGCTCGCGAAGTCGAAGGGTAGTTATTAGTCATTAGTCATCAGTCATCAGTCATCAGTCATTAGTGCTATCGCCTCCGAGCTTTCCGTACAACGTCATCAGGAAGAAAGAAGCCCTAGGGTGCGGATACATCGACAATTCCTAAACAAACATCGACAATTTCACAGCGACGCACCTTATACAATAGTTATTGTATGGTGCGTCAGGGCTGAATATTTTGACAAAAAACTAATAATTTTCCCTCTGACGCACCCTAGGATTTTATGCACTATTTTTGTGCATTACCAGCGTGCAAGCCACACTCTTTCATCGTCGATTCTTCCCACCACCAACGACCTTCGCGTTCGAGTTGGTTGGGCAATACTGGTTTGGTACAAGGTTCGCAACCAATGCTGACAAAACCGCGTTCGTGCAACTTGTTGTAAGGCACTTCCAAAGCACGAATGTATTCCCAAACTTCTGCCGAAGACCAATTGGCTAAGGGGTTGAATTTAATTAATTCATGGTCGGGAGTTGAAAAAGCACCGTCAACTTCAATGACCGGAATACCGTTGCGGGTACTGGGGCTTTGGTCTTTGCGCTGACCTGTAATCCAAGCATCGAGGGTATTCAATTTCCGGCGCAGCGGCTTGACTTTTCGCACGCCACAGCATTCTTTGTGACCGTCTTCATAAAAACTAAACAATCCCTTTTCATCTACTAGGGCTTGTACTTCTGCTGCATCGGGAAACATTACTTCTAACTTAATGCCGTAATGTTTTCTGACGGCATCTAAAAACTGATAGGTTTCTGAGTGCAATCGTCCGGTGTCTAAAGTGAAAACGCGGAAGTTTTTGGTGATTTTCGAGGCCATGTCGATCAGAACTACGTCCTCGGCACCGCTGAAAGAAATTGAGATATTGTCAAAATTTTCTAGGGCGAATTTGATAATTTCTCTGGGTGTTTTTTGACTGTATTCTGCTTCAAGGGCGGCAATGTTGAGATTTCTTTGGATGGCAACCATATTTTCGGGTTTTCAGTGTTCTTTTCCTCTAGCCCCTGATTATAGCCGATCGCAGTATCTATCTCACTGATTAATTTGACGGCATCTGGCGGCAGTCTTTTCGGCTGTACCCGCGAGGAGAGATCGAGGAGGACGATCGCCCGTTTGTGGCAATTTCGGTCAACCCAAAATATTCTACCGGGGAAAATATGACTGTCGCACAGTTCGCCCAGGTTTGTAGTGAGGAATGTGAGTCCTTCTTGATTTTTGCGGACTCGCATTCCTCACTACCAACTGATTAGTCGCAATCGTTATGACAAAGATTCCATTTCTTTTTGCCACTTTTTCAATAAAACTTCGCGCTCTTTTTGTTCTTGAGGTTCCGGCATTCTCAAGCCATTTGTAGCATCATATTTACCGTAATACTGCGACATTCCCTGAAAAGATTTAGTCCCCTCATTGGGCAGAATATTTTTCTGTTTTAGCCACTTTTCACAGGAACTCTGCCACATAAAAACGCGATCGTGCACTTCGCCACCTAATTTTCTGATGCGCTTAATTGAAAGTTCTTTTTTGACAAACAACAGCCGATCGCTCTCTTTACTGCGCCCAATTAACCGAATTTCCGCCCCGGTGCCCCGCAAAAACTCGATCGCACAATACTCCTCCAATTCAAAAATGCAGACCTCAGTTGGAGGAGCGCCCTCCTCTGGTAAGATATCCACATCAAACTGCAACTGGTAGCCGATCGCGCTCACAGACGACTGCGGCAAAAGCAACCGCACCCGCTTCAGGCGATCGCTATAATTTGCCCAAAAATCTCGGCGCTCCTCCAACTGCTTAATTTCCGCATCAGACAGCCGCAGCATCCGCGCCACCAAATCAATTGTTTTCTGGAAATAACTGTAATTTAGTGCGCCAATCCATCGAATCAGCGACTCTCGGGCGGGAGCCGAAACTAACTGCAATTTGGGATAATATTCATCTCGCACCCACTCAACCAATTTCGGCCTTTGATTTTTGAGAATATCGCTCGAAATTTTCACTAACAACTCTTCAACTGCTGCAAGTTGCGGCGCTGGTGGCATTTCCTTCAAGCACCTAAGCAGCCATTCTACGCCCGACAAATCGGAAACCTGATTTTTAGCAAAAATTCCGGCAAGATGTACTTGAGCGCGATCGACTGCGGGAATTGTGGCGGGTAACTGAGCTTTTGCTAATAGCTCCGTTGGGGTTTTGAGATATTGCCAACTGAGTTTTGCTAGCTCGTAATCAGAGTTATCGCGAGTCAGGATTTTAATAATTTGTACTGGTAAAGCATCGATACCCGCCGCCGTGCTGGCAAATTCGGCAAAGCACTCTACCAAAGAGCGATCGAGCACCGGAACATTGCTAGAAACAGGATTTTCTAACTGGTGGCTGTGGTGCAGAGCCAAGCGCCACAGCAACTGCTGTTTCAGGCGGACATTGTTTTGAGCTACCAGCCAAATAGCTTGGGATATTTCTGGGGCGCGATCGGGGTTTTTGGTATCCCATTCAGCTTTAGCCCAGAGACAATAAGTCCATTCCAGAGGAGTAATGCTGTCACCTCGCTCGTTCTGAATATCTGCTATAATTTCAGTCATCCCTCGCCGCGATATCCCTTTCACTTCAGGTACATTGGGCTTATTTTTCTGGGTAAAATTGCCAGCGTTTTTTATTTTTTCTGGTTGTTGCTGGCTGGGGATTGAAGGGAGTTTAATCTCGCTAAACTGAACGCTCATATTTATAAATTTATCCCAATTAAATTACTGAATTAGCATTTTTTATTTGGTGGCGCATCAACGGAGATTTTTTTGATAATCATTTCAGGGGAGTGCGCGCGAGCGAGTTGAAAAAGCTGGTTTTGGCGATCGCCAGCGCGTCAGCCCTTGTATAGCAGTATTTTACACAACTTTTGATATTAAGGGAAGATGCTACTGGGAAAAATGCCTCGATTGCGTAGGATTCTTTCTTTCGGTAGAAGTCAATTAAGCTGGTTTGCGGTTTAGCACCCCTGTCCTATCAAAATTAAAGGTAAAAAGTGCGATCTCGGCCGATGTAAAAATCTCCATCTTAGGTACCATAGACTAAATATTTAAAATGTTATTAAATTAACTGTACGCGATAAGAAGTTATCAGTTAAGAGAACTTGCCAGCACAACCTACCGCAGCAAATATCTATCGCGCCATAAATTTTAATGTAGATCGCCCCGTGCAGTATCCTGTAGCTTTTTCGCCCCAAGTTTGGGCAACTCGCAGTATTTTTCAACTCTGGCAAATTATGTTAAATTTAGTCCCCGATTTCCCCAACAACCAACTGCGAATTATCGAGTCCGCACTACCAAAATCGATTAACAAACTGTCGCGGTATAACTTAAAAATTTGCTCAACTTTGCTGGATTGGAAATTTGAGCGATCGGGTTCGTCAATAGCCTGTCTGGTTAATGAAAAGTGCGGTAATTTGCGAGTAATTATTGAAGTTTAAATTTGGCAACTAATAGTGGATAATTTCAAATCCCAAATCCCAATTGCCAAATTCCTCAAAATCCGTTTGCATCTCGTATATTGTTGGTTAACTAAACTTTTTTCTGCCCGCAGCGGCAGTGCGATCGGCTATATTGTATTTAGAAGTGAATTAATTTGTTCGGTGGCGGGGTGCAGCCAAACAACCATAGCTTTCGCGGGGCGAAACTCATCGCGCCAGCTTCTCAATCCTGAATTGTCGGCTGTCAACAACAGCAAGGAAGTATGGAATTATGTCAAAAATTTTAGTAGTAGACGATGTTCCCAGCGAACTCGAAATCATCTGTCGCATTCTTCAAGATGCCGGAATGGACGCGATCCGGGCTAGCGACGGCGAAGAAGCGATCGCCCTGATCCGAGAAAAACCCCCGGATCTTGTGGTTTTAGACGTAGTGATGCCGCGAATGAACGGATTTGAAGTGATCAGAGAATTGCGGGGCGATCGCGCAACTGCCAACTTACCAGTAGTATTTTGTACTCATAAAAACACCGACATTGATAAAGCTTGGGGAACCGATTTAGGTGCAGACGCTTACGTCAGCAAACCCTTTGAACCTCAGCAACTCGTCAACATCGTGCAGCGCCTGCTTTCTGCCTAAACACAATATATAGCCTTCATTAACTCTCACAAAAAACATTATAGCTAGAAACCCCGTTTTCTTGAAAAAACTGGGTTTCACAATTTCTTAAAATTTTTACTTTTAATAATAATCGCAAGTTGATTTATTGTCAAATCCGCGATTTATTTAATATAGTGTCTGGTCGATTAACTGAGTTCGGATTGGTTCCTATACCAAACTGAAGTCCGCACTGCGAAACGTTTTTGTTGCGCTCGTAGACCGGAGATATAACACCTGTTTTGCATTTATATCATCTCCGATCGAATCACTATACTAAGATTAGTTTGAGTTCGGAATGCAAGTCCTCAGATGATGCGGACTCCCATTCCTAACGATCGAACCTTTTTTATTTGGATAATTGACCGGACAAGATATTACACAAAGTGCGATCGCTATAGGTATAAATCTCGGAATCTGGACGATCGCACTCCTCAAAGACGGTTTTTGCCCTCTCGTGAGATGCTCCCCTTTCCTGGCACAGCAAAATCCTAATTTGTAAGCTAGACTATAAACAAAAAATCTACAATGAAAGCAACTGCTCCCACCGTAGCGGGGAATCAGACAAGTCGAACAAAACAATTTCTTATCTTCGCTCAAGGAGACAGTCTGTTCGCCATAGAATTAGAGGCTGTGCGAGAAGTGCTTTCCCTCAGCGAACAACCGATTTCCCCGGTTCCCAACACCCTGCCGTTTTTGCTGGGATTAACCAACTTGCGGGGCGAAATCTTAGCAACCGCAGACTTCGGAGGGTTTGCAGGTATCGAACCGGTTGACACTCACCACCCAAGCAGCCGCATTTTAGTGGTGGAAGCGCCAGATCCCCGAGACGTGAGATTGTCGAAGATGCGGATGGGATTGGCCGTCTCCCGCGTCGAAGGAGTTTTATCTCTAAATCCCGATCGCACTGTCTCGGCGATAGATGTCAGCCCTGACTTAGCTCCTTTTTTGAAAGGTTTGTACAATTCCGACGGACGCTTGCTCATGATAGTCGATGTCGAAGCCATCGCCCATTCCGAACGCTGGTAAGTAGAAGTCATTAGTCATTAGTCATTAGTCATTAGTCATTAGTCATTAGTGCTGTCCTCCCCTCATCGAACGTCCAACGTCATCAGGAAGAATGCTATAACGGCGAAGCTGAGCGGGTGAAAAGAAGGAAGAAGGAAGAATATGGAGTAAATCTAAAATCTAAAATCTAAAATTGATCGTTCCATCGCCTGCAGTTAACTTGCCAACTATAAATTTTATGATCAAATTGTTCTATAGCTCGATCGCCACGACATTCACCCTCACATTACCTGACTTCTCTCCATCGATGCTAACTGGGATTGCCAATTGCATCATTTCTTTGTGTTATTTTGCGATCGGCTTCCTGATCGGCTTAGGTTTGTGGCGAAACCGTCAATTTGGGTTTGACATCTTCGCCACAGTCACAGCAGGCATATTTTTGAGTTGCGCTTTCGGACACAGCGGCCACGCCGCCGAATACTTGGGACTGCCGCACTCCCCGGTGGCGCAAACTATCTCCGATTGGATGACTGTCATTCCGGCGATCGCATTTTTGAGCTTGTCCAACCGCTACCAATTCTTAGTAGGTTCCACCCAAATTCTCAAGTCCAAAAAAGCAACAGAACAAGCCCTCAGCCAAACTACTCAGCGATTTCAAGCCATCTTCGACCAAGCTTTTCAAATCATCGGATTATTAGAGCCAGACGGTACTTTGATCGAAGCAAATCGGACAGCGCTAGAATTAGGCAACTTCCCAGAATCACAAGTGCTGGGACAGAAATTTTGGCACACACCTTGGTGGGCAGCATCCTCAACCAACCAGCAGCGAATAAAAACCAACATTCAACAAGTCTCTACCGGCCAAATTGTGCGGGAAGAATACGAAATCACAGGCTTCAATAACCAGTTGATAGTAATGGATCTATCCTTAAAACCCCTGTTAGATGAAACTGGACAAGTCTATCAAATACTTGTAGAAGGCCGCGAAATTACCAAACGCAAACAAACAGAAGCGGCCTTGCAACAGCTAACGGCAGAACTAGAGCAGCGAGTCCAGGAAAGAACCGAGCAAATTTCGCAAACTAACGCCCAATTGCAACAAGAGATTCGCGATCGCACCGTTGTTCAAGAGCAATTAAAAGCTTCGGAACAATTTTTAAACAATATCCTCAACACCATCCCCGACCCGATTTACGTCAAAGATGAACAGCACCGATGGTTAACATTAAACGATGCCTTTTGTCAATACATCGGTTACAGCCGAGAAGAACTAATTGGCAAAGCTTACCGCGACTTTTTGCCGAAAGAAGAAGCAGACATATATGAAGAAAAAAATCAATTAGTCTTTTTGGCAAATACGAGCATTGAAACCCAAGAAACTATCACAAACCCAGCCGGAAATACCCAGTTTTTCTCCGTCAAAAAATCTACCTTTGTAGATGCCTCCGGCAGCAAAGTCCTCGTTTGCGCGATTCGAGAAATCACCAAGCGCGTGGAAATGGAAGAACAAATGCGGCAAACACTGGCAAAAGTAGAAAATTCCCAACGTTTGCTGCGGACAGTAATTGACGCCACCCCAGACTGCATCTTCGTCAAAAATCAAGACCGCCGCTACGCGCTAGTCAATGCAGGTTTCGCCGCCGCCTTCGGCAAAACTCCAGCAGAAATTATCGGCAAAGATGATTTAGAGCTCGGCATCGGGGCCGATCGCATCTTCAGCAACACCCACGCCCAAACAGACTCCCAAAACCAAATCCAAAACTTCCGCGCCGACAACAAAAACGCGCCGGCCTCCAACGAATCCGCCACCTTAGCCGACGGCAAAATACACGTATTCGACACCCAGAAATTGCCGCTCAAAGATGCAGAAGGCAATACTATAGGAATGCTCGGCTTCGCCCGCGATATCACAGAAAGCCGCGAATCCGAACAGCAGCTACTGCGGCTCAAGGCCATCCTAGAAGCGACAACAGACTGGGTAGGGATGACAGACTCCCAGCAGCACACCATTTATCTCAACCGCGCGGCCAGGGAAATGTTAAAAGTTGGCGAGGAGGCAAATTTAGCCGAAGTCAGCATTTCCGACGTGACATCGCCCAAAAGTGTCGATACTATTATGAACGTCGGCATCCCCGCAGCTTGTCGGGATGGAGTTTGGAGCGGCGAGACAATTTGGCAGACTTTAGAAGGCGAAGAAATACCGGTTTCTCAAGTAATTATTGCTCACAAATCCGACAGCGGAGAAGTTGAATTTATGTCAACGATCGCCCGCAACATCACCAACCGCAAGCGCGCGGAACAAGCCTTGCAGCAGAACTTGCAAATGCTCGACCTAGCCAGCGATGCTTTGATTATTCGAGAGCTAGACGGCACGATCGATTACTGGAACCAGGGCGCTGAGAAAATATACGGCTGGAAAAAGCAAGAAGCTTTAGGAAAAGTTACTCACAGCCTGTTTGATACGAGATTTACCCAACCTTTAGCATCAATTTTAGAACAGCTAGAACAGCAGAATTATTGGGAAGGAGAACTGATTCACACCACCAATTACCAAACCCAAATTACCGTATTCAGCCGCTGGACTTTGCAGCGGGACGAAGATGGAAAACCCAAGGCAATTTTAGAAATTAACAACGACATTACAGAGCGCAAGCTGGCTGAAATCGAAAACAAAAGATTGATTTCGCTTGTCGAAAGCAGCTCGGATTTTATCGGCATAGCAACAATGGAGGGAGAGCCAACATACATTAACGCCGCTGGAATTAAGCTCGCCGGATTGCAAAATATTGCAGAAGTCAAAAGCAAAAATATGTATGACTTCTTCACACCAGAAAACGCTAAGATTGTCAAAGAAGAGATATTGCCCGCCACTGTGCGAGACGGTTTGTGGCAGGGCGAATTCCAGTTTAGAAACTTTCAAACCGGCGACAACATTCCCGTTGACTTCACCCTGTTTACAGTCAAAAACCCAGAAACAGGCGAGCCGGTGGGCCTAGCCACAGTGACGCGCGACATCAGCGATCGCCAGCGGGCCCAAGAAATGCTGCGCGATCGCGAAAGACTGTTCCGAGCCATTTTCGACCAATCGTTCCAATTAGTCGGGCTGCTAGAACCCGACGGCACCGTCTTAGAAGCCAACCAAACAGCCATGACAGCCGCCGGACTCGGGCGCGAAGACTTCGTGGGCACGCAGTTTGCCGAGAATTTGTGGTGGCAGATTTCCCCAGAAGCCAAGCAAAAAGTCGAAGCTGCAGTCGTCGCCGCCGCCGCCGGCGAATTTGTCCGCTACGAAGCCGACGTGCTGGTTGCTGGAGGTGCTGTGATGACTGTGGACTTCTCCCTAAAACCCATCAAAGACGACAACGGCAAAGTCGTGCTGCTGATTCCAGAAGCTCGCGACATTAGCGATCGCAAAGCTCTAGAACGAGAATTAGTTTTGCGTCAAGCTCGCTTTGACGCATTCTTTACAGCCGCCCCGGCCGCCATGTTTATCTTTGACGACCAATTGCGCTTCGTGCAAGTCAACGAGAAATTAGCGGAAACCACCGGCCCGTCAGTTGCCGAACACCTCGGCAAAACTGTCAGTGAAGTGATACCCGAAATGGTCGATACTCTGCAGCCGATTTTGGAGAGCGTTCTGACAAACAACCAATCATTTTTAAACATTGAGGTATCGGGAACAACCGTCAATCAACCGGGTGTAATCCGAGATTGGCTGGCTTCTTACTTTCCTTTGGCCGGAGAGGACGGCAAACCGATGGGTGTCGGCGGTGTGGCGATCGAAATTACCGATCGCAAAAAAGCCGAAGCAGAGCGCGAGCGATTTTTTACCCTGTCCCTAGACTTAGTTTGTATTTTAGATTTTGAAGGCAAATTCAAGCGCCTCAATCCCGCTTGGGAAACAACCCTCGGCTACACCTTAGAAGAAGTTCAAGACCAATCTTTTCTCCATTTCCTCCATCCAGACGATCGCGAAGAAAGCATAGCCGCAGCAAAAAGAATAACCGAGGGCAGCGAAATAAAGTTCTTTGAAAATCGCTACCGCTGCAAAGACGGTTCCTACAGGTGGCTGTCGTGGAAAGTGCGACCGGAAACCGAACAAAAGCTCATGTATGCAGTGGCTCGCGACGTTACCGAAAGTAAACACGCGATGGTGCAACTGGAAAAAACAACCGCCCAATTAGCCAGTTCCGAAGAGCAATTTCGCCAGCAAAGCAATCTCTTGCAACTGCTAATAGACAGCATTGGCGACGGCATAATTGCTGCCGACGAAAATGGCAATTTTGTTTTGTTCAACCCCGCAGCCGAAAACATCTTTGGCTTGGGTTCAACGGATACTCTTCCCGACGAGTGGTCGGGAAAATACGGCTTATTTTTGCCAGATGGAGTCACTCCCTATCCCGCCGCCGACATACCTTTAGCGCGCACAATTCGAGGAGAATCACCAGACGACGTAGATGTTTTCACCCGCCATGCAGCCCAGCCGGAGGGCCTATGGATAAAAATTAGCGGCAGGCCGCTTAAAGACGAAACGGGAGCAATCAAAGGCGGTGTAGTCGTTTGCCGCAACGTCACCCAAGAAAGAGCATCCCAGCAGCAGATGCAGCAGTTTGCCGAGACACAGCAACGCTTGCTGCAAGAACTCAAAACGCGGCAAAATGCCCTAGACGAAGCTGCGATCGTCAGCGAAACTGACATCAAAGGCATGATTACCTACGTCAACGACAGATTCATTCAAATCTCCGGTTACAGCATGGGAGAACTGCTGCACCGCGACCACCGCATTATCAATTCCGGCTACCATCCCAAAGCATTTTTTGCTGAAATGTGGCTGACAATTTCGCGCGGCTTGGTGTGGAAAGGAGAAATCAAAAATCGGTCTAAAAATGGCTCATTTTATTGGGTAGATTCGACGATCGCCCCCATCTTCGATACCAGCGGCACAATAGTCAAATATATCGCCATCCGCTTTGACATCACCGAACGCAAAGAGGCAGAAGAACGGCTAGGAAAATTGGCAGCAGAACGCAAAGCTGAAGCCGATTCTATGACTCAACAAGTCCTCAAATTGTTGGGAGAAATTAAAGGCGCGGCTCAAGGCGATTTGACTGTCAGGGCGGAAGTTACTAACGATGTTTTAGGTGCTGTTGCGGATTCTTTTAACTTCTTAATCGGTTCTCTGCGGAAGGTGGTAACGGGAATTCAAAATCTAGCCGAACAGGTAACATCTGCCACTGGCGAGTCAATTAACAATACCAGCCAACTCACCCAACAGGCGGAAGTTCAAGCCACAAAAATATCTGCGATCATGCGGGAAATCGAGCGGATTGTGAATTCGATCCGCGACGTGCGAGATGTTTCGGTGCGGGCTGAAACAGTCGCCCAGCAGTCTTCTCACACTGCTGAAGTCGGCGGTATGGCGGTCGATCGCGCTGTCGAAGGCATTAACGAGCTCCGGTTGACGATCGCCTCAACCTCAAAAATGATGAAGCGTTTGGGCGAATCTTCGCAGCAAATCGGCAAAATTGTCACTTCCATTTCTCAACTTGCCTCGCAGACCAATCTGTTAGCTCTCAATGCTACGATTGAAGCTGCCAGAGCCGGCGAACAAGGTTTGGGTTTTGCCGTTGTCGCCGAAGAGGTGCGGAAGCTTGCAGAGCGATCGGCCGGCGCTACTGAAGAAATCTCGGAAATTGTCGGTACAATTCAAGAAGAAATCAGCCGCGTGATGAAGGCAATGGAATCGGGAACTTTGGAGGTAGTGGAAGGCACTAAACTAGCCAGCGAAGCTAAAACTCACCTCAATGCTATCATCGAAGTTAGTCGAGAAATGAATGCTTTGGTGCAGAATATTACTCGCGCATCTGCCAAGCAAACTGTTTCCGCTGAGGAAATTTCTAACAGTATGCAGCAAGTCAATGAGATTGCGAATACAACTGCACAAAAGGGTTCGGATGTCAAAGCTTCTTTGGACGATCTGTCCGGTTCTGTTGACAAATTGCAAAAGTCGGTGGCGAATTTCCGCAGTTAGTCATCAGTCATTGGTCATTAGTCATTAGTCATTAGTCATTAGTCATTAGTCATTAGTCATTAGTCATTGGTCGTCTCAAATTCCATTAAATAACCTAATTCCTGTAGGGGCGGATTCACGAATAATGTTTAATTCCCACCGAGAATCTACATAAACCCGCCCCATCCCAAGGCAAAAAGTGCGTTAGCGAAGCTTGCAGAAGAGGATCGCATTTCTGTCGGTGGGGCGGGGCGGGTTGAAATGAACCGAATATCATCTAAGAAGTGACTAATAACTAATGACTAAGGACTAAGGACTAATGACTAATGACTACTAACTAATGACTAATTTAATATGAATGACGATGATTTAAACGAATTAATAGATGCTTTTACCGCAGAAACCAGCGAGTTTCTCCAGTCAATGGAGACTCACCTGCTGGCGATGGAAGGTGCTGGGTTACAAGAACGAGAAGCGGCAGTTAAAGAAATGTTTCGGGCGGCTCACTCGATTAAAGGTGCGGGTTCGATGTTGGGCTTTCAAAACGTGTCGGCGGCGGCTCACACGCTGGAGGACTGTTTTGTCATTTTGCGCGATCGCACGGACTTGTCGGCACTGGAAGCGACCACTGTAAGTGTTTTACTGCAAGGGGTGGATACTCTCAAAAAGATTTCTGTCGAATCCATTCATCACTCAGATGTCAGCACTCCAGATCAAAGGTCAAATTTGGAGGATCTCGCCCAAATTCACGCCCAGTTCGAGGCAAAGTACGGCAAGCCAGAACCGCCACCAGTTCCCGCCGCCAGTCGATCGGCAGCCCCGGAAACCCTAAAACTGATTTTTGAACACGAATTGCCGCCAATCTTCAATCGCCTGGAAACCGAACTTTCCCAAGCTTCTGAGGCAGATTTAGCAAAAAGCGTCACCGCCCTCAACCAGGTTTATTATCAACTCTCCGGCTTGGCTGGAATGCTGCAATTGCCCGATTTTGGGAAAGTCGCCGCACCCCTGAGAGATTTGATCGATTTTCCAGACTTGACTTTAGAACGCCTCCAGTCCGAGGGTTGGGCGATCGCCCAAAACCTGCAAACCGCCCGCCAGCAGCTATTGGAAGGAAGGGCGATCGAACTCCCCCCAATCTCCCCACCCACAGACGAATCACCAGCATCCGAAACCCCTCCCCAAATCTCCCCCTCCCCAAATCTCCCCCTCTCCCAATCTCCCCCTCTCCCCCTCCCCCAATCTCCCACTCCCCCACTCCCCAACCTCCAAAGACCGACAATCCGAGTAGACTTAGAACGCTTAACAGAATTGGTGAACCTCGTCGGAGAATTAGTCATCAACCGTACAAATTTGGAACTTCAAGAATCCGAACTGCGCGGCGAAGTCAAGCGCATCCGCCGCAGTATCGTAGATTTGAACCAATTCGGCGGCCAGTTGCGAGAAGAATACGACAGACTGAGTTTTGCCGATTGGAGAGGGGGAAACGGCAATGCGGGATTGGGAAAAATTGCAGGATCTGAAATAGAATTTCCGGCGATCGCTAACAGTAAATCCTCTCTGACCCATGCTCACTTTGATATCTTAGAGATGGATCGTTATACAGAGTTCCACTCTACAGCCGCAGAAGTCATCGAAACCGCCCAAGCAATTTCACAATCCGCCACCAAATTAGACCTCCTAGCCATGAAATTCGAGCGCAGTACCGACCAACTGCGCCGCATTACCGAACAACTCCGCAGCCGCGTCATGCAGTTGCGAGTCGTGAGTTTCAGCCGCGCCGTAGACCACTTGCCCCGAGCGCTTCGGGATATGTGTCTCACTTACGATAAAGATGTCAACCTCCTGTTAGTGGGAAGAGATACCAAAATTGACGAAAGTTTGCTCGATGCTTTGCGCGACCCCTTAATACACTTAGTGAGAAACGCCTTCGACCACGGCATCGAAATTCCCGAAGTTCGGCAAGCCAGCGGCAAACCCGCCAGCGGTCAAATTGAAATAGCAGCCCGCCACCAAGGCGGCCAAACTATTATTACTGTCGCCGATGACGGAAAAGGCATTGACCCGGAAATCATCCGCCGCAAGGTTGTCAACAAGGGTTTAGCGACAGAGGAACAAGCTCAAGAATTTTCCATTGCCGAACTCTACGATTTTCTGTTTTGGCCTGGTTTTAGCACCGCAGAAGGGGTCAGCGACCTTTCGGGGCGGGGAGTCGGACTCGACGTGGTGCGAACGAATTTGCGGACTGTGCGGGGAACGGTAAAGGTGGACTCTCGCCTGGGAAAAGGTACAAACTTTATCATCAAGCTGCCGCTGTTGCTGTCGATTACTGACGCTTTGATGGTGAAGACCGATCGCAATAAAATAGCAGTACCGCTGGATGCAGTCGAGGAGATTCTCCACATCAAAGCTTCGGAAGTTCACACCGCCGGCAATCAGCCGATGCTGTGGTGGCGGGAGGAATTTATTCGTTTGGTGAGGATGCAAGATTTACTCGAATATAGCGTCCTCGGGCCCGATGGCCCCTCTCCAGACCCTTTGACTCAAGACCACATTCCTGTCTTGGTTTTGGCTTCTAGTGAAGGAATGCTGGCGGTGGCTGTGGAACGGCTGATCGGCCAGCAGGAAATTGTGGTTAAACCCTTGCCGCCACCTCTATCCAAGCCTCGCGGGGTTTTGGGGAGTACGATTTTGGGGGACGGCAAAGTTGTGACTATTTTGGATGTGGATGATTTGGTAGGTCAACCTTCTGCTGTCAATAGTTCGATCGCCCCTGTGTCCGGTACAACGCCACATATGGCGCCGAGTTCGAGTCAGTCACCCCAGATTTTGGTAGTGGACGATTCCTATACAATTCGGCAGTTGCTGTCTCTGATGCTGACTCGTGCCCGCTACCGAGTCGTGCAGGCTAAAGACGGGCTGGATGCTTTGGAAAAGCTGCAAAACGGTCTTGATTGCAGTTTGGCCATTGTGGATATTGAAATGCCCCGGATGGATGGATTTGAATTGTTGCGATCGATGCGATCGACCCAGCGGTTTGCTAAAATCCCTGTAGCCATGCTGACCTCCCGCAGCGGCGAAAAACATCGGCAAATGGCAATGGAATTAGGCGCAAATAAATATTTCACCAAACCTTACAGCGAAGCCCAACTTTTAGAAGCCATCCCCAAATTAATCAAACATTAAATAATCCAAACAGCATCTTCTTCTTCCTCTTCCTAGCGCTTACGCGCCGCTTCGCGTACTGCGTTCTTAGCGCCTTCGCGGTTCATTAATCTTCAATCTAAAATCGAATGACTCACGCCAATTACAATCGCCGTTTTCGCAGCCAAAAACAAGGTGCTGTCAGAACCCCCCCTCGAAAACTTGTTTCCTTTGAACTCGGAAACGTTAATTATGCAGTTCCCATTGAAAAAGTCCAGCGCGTTGTCAAAGACTTTAATCCCTACGGTTTTTTAGATAGCGGTCAAAGTTTAGTGCGACATCAAGAAGAATTGATTACCCTGATTAACTTATCCAAAATATTTCCCAGCAGTCGCACTCTTGCTGACTTCAACTACCTGATTGTTTGCAGTTTAAATAAAAGCGATCGCTTGGGAATTCCCATTCCTGATATGCCAAAAATCTTGGAAGTTCCCGAAGAAAGCTTCTGCGAAATTCCCGAATTGTACCGCCAACAACAACTGCCTCCGGTAATAGAAAAGTTGATTCGCGCACCCGACGGTTCCGAAGTCTTTTATCTGAACTTGGATCTATTTAGCGAAATTTAGAGTGCACCCATCAGCCAATACGGTTCACTTAACACTATTTGTGCCCCGGAGATCCCCCTAAATCCCCCGAAAGCAAGGGGGACTTTGAAAGCTTTCTTGTCCCCCCCTTTTTTAAGGGGGGTTAGGGGGGATCGGTCTTAAGTGAACCGTATTGACCCATCAGCACCTTACTTGCTAACCAACGTATAAACTATAATCACAAAAACTAACTTGACAGCGACAAATTTTATTTAGGGCTTGCTATATTAACCGCCATGCAATTAAAGCTGCTGTTTTACCCTTAGCCACAATCGGTTCACAAGGTTCGACTGTTAGAATTTGTGACATCCGTTGATAGACAGCATCAGAAATAGTAATAGCACCACCAGGCGTGGCACTTTCTAAGCGTTTTGCTGTATTCACAACATCACCAATTACAGTATAAGTCCGAACATCTTCACCGCCAAAGAGCCTCTCGATAACGCTCCCGCAATGCACACCGCATCCCGCACCAATCCCATATAATTCAAGCATTGCTAAAGCAGCTTTACTCATAGATTTAGCCGCAGCAATTCCCTGTTGTGACGTAGCATAAATCGCCATAATTTCATCGGCTGTAAATGTTATTCTTAAAGGCTCAAACTTAGTAGTAAGTATTCGTAGGGTGCGTCGCCATAGACAATCCCCAAATAAAGATCAAAAATCTCACAGCGACGCACCTTACAAACTCTCCGCCATGTAAACAACCCGGACGTTCACTCCGCCCAAAACTTCTTTCGGAGCAAAAATTTGTAAAAATGGTATCAAAAACCGGGTTGATGACCCCGCGCGGGTAAGTCCAGACTGAGTTTAAATTAAATTAGACCATTATGAAAAACTGAAATCTGCCCCGTTAATATTGCCAGCATTAACTCCTTTCAACACTGCCAAATATTGACCCGTATTTGCTAGCTGTATCAGAGTATCACCAGCATAAATTCCATTGCCTTGAGTGATATTAATGTTAGAAAATCCTAAGCCATCTTCCAGGTTCAATTTATCTACACCTTTTTGAAAATCAGTGATGATATCAGCGAGTTCGAGAGTATTTGTAGCCGATCGCCCTTCTAGCTCAAATAAATCCGAACCCATACCGCCGGTCAGAATATCTTTACCCCTCCCTCCATCGATAATATCATTTCCTGCACCACCGTCAAGGGTATCTTGACCCTTGCCACCTTCTAGTTCATCATTGCCATTGTTGCCGCTCAGAATATCATTGCCCCTGCGTCCTTCTAAAGAAACATTATTCCCAGGAATTCCTGTCAGGATGTCGTTACCATTTGTACCTTCAATTTCAATCTGATAAAAATTATCGCCCCTTTCGTATCCCTGAGAAATCATGGGAAAATTGCCCGTAACTGGGCTAGAATTGGAAGAATTTACAGGTTGACCTATCGAAAAATTCCTATCGTAACCAAATTCGCCACTTTCGCCACTTTCACCAAATTCGCCACTTTCGCCACTTTCACCAAATTCGCCACTTTCGCCACTTTCGCCACTTTCACTGATTGAGAGTTGGTATCTCTCCGATGACGCTATATTTACATCGATCGAATTATCTTTAGTTAGATATGACTGTCCGATGCTTGTCCAAATTTTAGTTTCGTTACTCATTGTCAGATTCTTATTGTTTAACTTATCTATAGCAATCCTAAATCATTTTCTTGTACCTGTAGGGACTAAGGCTAAGCCGTGTCCTGGACACGGCATCTTGAGTGTCCAGGAGGATGGATTTTGGGGAAATCACATTTATGTTCGCCGCCTGGATAATGATTTAGGATTGCTATATTTGGTCAGTTAGCTAAAACCCTAGGGTCTATTTGTAAAGCTGCATCCCAAGCTGTGCAGACAGATAGCGCACAATTTTGCAGTTAATCGTCCTCCTTGCCCTCCCAAGGCTCCCGGTTTTGGGGAGAGCGGATGTTAATTACTGAGCCGTTCGAGCGAGTAACAGAAAAAGCATCGAATTCACCGTCGTCCATCTCGCCAACAACTCTGATTGTTTCACCTCTTGATACATTAATATTGCGCCACGAGCGGGGGCCAGCATCGACTCTAATTCCACCGCTACCGTCGTCGATAATCCACTCATTTTCATCAGCTTCTCCAAAACCGACTACTTTTCCAGAGATGGTAGTTGGTGTTCTCGACGGTCGCAAATCGCGGATTCGAGTTATAGCTTGTGCAAAGGCAGAACTGGCCGCTACTGAAAGAATCGTTGTAACTGCGAGCAAACTAAAAATATTTTTCCGTTTCATGAGTTGTTATTTCCTGGCAATCAGTGTTATGGCAATCCTAAATGATTTTCTTGTACCTGTAGGGACTAAGGCCAAGCCGTGTCCTGGACACGGCATCTTGAGTGTCCAGGAGGATGGATTTTGGGGAAATCACATTTATGTTCGCCGCCCGTGATAATGATTTAGGATTGCTATATTAGGATTGTGACAAATAAAAGTAAAGAACTCGGAAAGACATAAAATTTATTTAAACGTCTCTAAGACTTCCTCGCCCTAAACATCAGCCCATTTTCGCAGCAAATTAGCAATGCTTTTGGATAGCAAGTCAAACTCCGCCGTCTTTCCCGACTTCTGAAACAGGATATCGCGAACCGTATCCAAATCAAAGAGAATTTCTCGATTGTGAGCATCCCGAACTAAACTCTGCACCCAAGTCACCGCCACTAATCTCTCGCCTTCAGTGACAGGTTCCACCCGGTGCAAAGTTGTAGTAGGATAAACAACCATCGAGCCCGCATCAAGTTTAAAAGCTTGTTCGCCTTGGGTACTTTCAATCACTAATTCCCCGCCCGCATAACTCGCAGGATCGCTGAGAAATAGAGTGAGAGACAAATCCGATCGCATTAGTTTTTCGTCTCCCATAATCGCATTATCAATATGTGTACCGTAGTACATTCCTACCTGATAGCGACTAAAAATAATCGGACGCAGCGCTTTCGGGCGAGCCGCTATTTGGAATAAAGAATTGCGTTTTAGTGCTTGATTGACTAGAGTTCTAATTTCCTGAGTCGGAGCCGCATCGTTTTTTAATTGAGCGTTATTTTTTACTTGTTTTGCATACCAACCTGCGGTTAACTTTCCATCGACAAATTCAGCAGTTTTTAGACTATTGATAATTAATTCTAATTCTTCGGTGGTCAAAATATTAGCTATACAAATAATCATTTAGGAAACTCCTACAGGTTGCTTATGGACTAGAATTGTAGCAATAAGGCAATGCCTGTGCCAACATTTTTTAGATGTTTCCCCTCTTTCCGAGTTCTTTACTTTTGTGTGGGATAGTAAAAGTAATCACCCACAGTAAGGATTTTTGAAAAATGCAAAATAAAACTAAGATTTGGCTCGGCGTTGGAGCTTGTGTTTTAACTTCTGTTGCTGCTGCTAGCGCGATCGCATCTCAGAATGATACCGCTCTCAATCAATTGTCTCCGATTAATTTTTTGAGTAATGCCGCTAATCCTGCTAATTCATCGGTTAGCAATAATAATTCGGTTAAACCGATCGTCTTAATGAGTCCTAGCGGGTTTGAATACGGAGAACAAGGAGAAGTTGGTGAAAAAGGAGAACAAGGAGAACAAGGAGAACGAGGAGAACGAGGAGAACAAGGAGAATATGGGGATGATAGTTAAGGTTTTTTATTAAAATCAACTCTTAAGTTACTGAGGAGAATTTTACCTGAAAACAGCTACCTACCCCTAGTTGACTGGTAACGCTAATTTCTCCTCGGTGACTTTGGACAATAGATTGGGCGATCGCCAATCCCATCCCCAAACCTCCTTCCCGACTATTTCGGGCTCGATCCGCTCTCCAAAACCTGTCAAAAACTAACTTGACATCTTCGGGAGCAATGCCAATCCCAGTATCCTCTACACTAACAATTGCTAAGCGACCTTGACTTCTCAGAGAAACAGTCACAATGCCGCCCGTTGGTGTATAATGAATTGCATTTCCGATTAAGTTAGAAAACAAACGAGTTAGCTGCGATCCGTCTCCCATTACAGTCAACCCGATGCCTAAATTTGATTTGAGAGTAATTTGTTTTTCTTGAGCTTGCAGTTCCCAAAAATCGAGTAAATCTTCTAACAATTCATCTAACGGAACCGCTATCCACTCGCGGGTGATGGTTGTAGCAGCAGCATCTATTCTAGTCAATAAAAGTAAGTCTTCAACTAACTGACTCATCTGTTTAGTCGCAGAGGCGATCGCCGCCATTTTCTTAACATCCGCTGCATGAATTCTCTCAGGATGATTCTGCATCACTTCCACTGAAGTTTTAATCGCCGTCAGCGGACTTCTCAACTCGTGGGAAGCGTCGGCGGTGAATTGTTTTAACTGCTGAAAACTCTCCTCAATTGGCTGGAGAGATTGCTTTGTCAGCCACAAACCACCAACCGCAGTCAAGCTGAGAAAAATAATACTCCCATAACCCAATTTCCAGCGGAGGCTGCTGAGGACTTCTTCGACTTCTTTAGTAGATTCGCTGGTGCGAATGTAACCTTTTAATTTTTGCTGTTCACCATCAGAAATGTAAACTGGAATTGTGGTAAACCGAATCTGCCCGTTTTGTATGGTTTGAAAACCAGATTTCAGAGGTAGAGGAGGTAAAGCCTTGCCAGCATTTCCTAACATTGCACCTGTTTCATTAAACCATTCTACAGATTGATCCGCTTCCCGCAGATTTTGCCAAGGAATGTCTAAGTCTGCATCTTTGTCTAACTGATCGGTGACTTTTTTGCTATCGAGTTCAATAGACAAATCATCATTGTCGTCTCTATCTTCTCTGTTGGTGCGATCGCCTTTTTTTTCTGAAGATTGTGGAAGAGACTGCTTTTCTTTCACAACTAAACCGTGAGAAGCAGACCGGGCTAAAATCTCTAATCGCTGGTCTAATTCTTGATATAGAGTGCTGGCCAACAATTCATAAACAGCAAAAGCAGAACTGCCTAAAATAGCTATCATAACTGTTAAGTAAGATAGCAATAAACGCCATCCCAAAGCTTGGAATTGGCAATTATAGGTTTTGGTTGAGCCGATAACCCATGCCATAAATAGTCTCTATAAAATTAGCGGGTGCGCCTGCTGCTTTCAGTTTTTGTCGCAAACCCCGGAGGTGAACTTTGACGGTTTCCTCTCCCGGTGAGTCTTCAAAAGCCCATACATGATCTAGGATAGCACTTCGTGTTAAAACGCGCCCGCCTGTTCGCAGAAATAATTCTAGTAAGCTGTACTCTTTGGGAGTGAGGTGCAGCAAATTGTCACGATAGGTTACATCGCAGGTGTTAGGGTTTAATTGCAGATTTTCCCACTCTAATATTGGTGATACAGTTGTACTTCCCCGCCGCAGTAAGGCTCTGATTCTTGCTGCTAATTCTGGCAAATCGAAGGGTTTGACGACATAATCATCTGCTCCGGCATCTAAGCCCATGACTTTATCATTGCTGGTGTCTCTGGCTGTGAGCATTAGCACGGGGGTTTTTAATCCTTGTCGGCGCAAGCGCTGGCAAAGGCTAATTCCATCTAATTTTGGCAGCATCACGTCTAGCAGAATTAAGTCATAGGTACAGGCTTCTGCAAAGTTCCAACCTTCTTCGCCGTCGGCGGCTATATCTACGGCATAATGTTGGTCTGTGAGTGCTTCTGCTAATGCTTGGGAAATGCGATCGTCGTCTTCTACTAACAGAATCCTCATAGCTCACTGCTAAATACTAACTACTAAATACTGACGGCTGAACAGCAATATAAAAAATAATTCTCGCACCTGACGGTTGCGAAGTATTTTATCTAAGTTGAGATTTATTTATCTCAATGTAGGGCTATCGCTTTTGGGAGTATCATACAATATCAATGGTATTTTTTCACTTTTGTTATTTATTTATGAAAAAACTCACAAGATTGTCGATCGCCCTGCTAATGTTTGCCGCTACTCTAGAATATCCGAAGGTGGGGCTGCAACAAAGGGCGATCGCCCAAACACCAACACCCCAACCAGAAACACCTCAACCACAAATCATCCAACCACAAATACCCCAACCACCAACACTCCAACCCCCAACAAGTCAACCACCAACACCCCAAACACCAACAACCCAACCAAAAGCAGAGGATCCCAAAAACCTCGGCTACGTCTCCCCAGAATTTGCCGAAAAATTCTCCCAGCAACAAATTGACCAAATCAACGCCAACGTCGAAACCCTGTTACTAACCCAAAGCTGCGTCCGCTGCGACCTCCGAGCCGTAAAATTAGTTAACCTGCGCTTAAAAAATGCGATCGTCACAGGAGCAGATTTATCAGACGCCAACCTCAGCGGAAGTCGCTTCGAGATTTCAGATTTTGTCAACACCAATCTAGCTCGCGCCGACTTAAGCGGAGTCGAATTAATAGGAGCAAGAATTAGCAACACCAACCTCAGAAAAGCCAACTTGACAGGAACCAATTTAGACGGCGCAGATTTGCGATTTGCCGACCTCAGAGATGCCAACCTGTCAAATGCCAACCTCCGCAATGCTAACATCGACGGAGCCAGTTTGGACAGAGCCAGCATGGGAGGTACAACAATGCCAGACGGCAGCAAAAAGCAATAACAGAATTTTTTCTAGAAGCAGAAACCAGTTTTTTTTACCAAGCAACTGCATCAAAGCATTTAATTCCATTTACTTGTCACCAGACTCTGCCTGGTAACGAAGATATGGAGGCTCTGCCTCCTCATTACTCTTTCACAATCGAGGCAGAGCCTCGCTGATATGGGTTCCCAGGCAGAGCCTTGGAACCAGTTAAGTTTCACATAAAATTGACACCAATTCCTTCCTCCTTCTTTTCACCCTGAGCGAAGCCGTTATAGCCTTCTTCCTGATGACGTTGGACGTTCGATCGGGGGGGACAGCACTAATGACTAATGACTAATGACTAATGACTAATGACTTCTTCCTTCGATTCAAACAGCCAAAAACCTCTGAATCACCTCATCGCTCAATTCGCTAGTGCTTCCCGAAGCCACAATTCCCCCTTTTTGCATAGCATAATACCAGTCAGCTTGCCGCACAAAATGCAAATGCTGCTCCACCAACAAAACTGAAATACCCCTAGTCGCAATCACCCGACGCACCGCAGCCTCAATATCCAAAATAATAGACGGTTGAATCCCCTCCGTCGGTTCATCCAAAATTAGCAATTTCGGCTCACCCATCAAAGCCCTAGCAATCGCCAACTGCTGCTGCTGTCCCCCGCTCAAATCACCCCCCATGCGATCGAGCATAGTATTCAAAACCGGAAACAAATCAAAAATCTCATCAGGAATTTTAGGATTTTTAACCGCAATTGGTTTCGCTTCCAAACCCAACAACAAATTTTCTTTAACACTCAACCTAGGAATAATTTCCCGCCCTTGAGGCACGTAACCGATGCCCAACTTTGCCCGCTGGTGAGTCAACTTAGAAACAATCGACTCACCGCCAAAATTAATCTTACCGCTGCGGGGTTGCAGCAACCCCATCAGCGTTTTTAGCATCGTAGTTTTACCAACACCATTACGGCCGATCAAACAAACCATTTGCCCCGCATTAACACTTAAATCGACACCGCGCAAAATGTGACTTTCGCCGTAATAAACATTCAAATCAGAAACTTGCAGCATAATTATTGACTGTTGACTGTTGACTGTTGACTGTTAACTGTTGACTGTTGACTGTTAACTGTTATTTTTATAATGACGAATGACTAATGACTAATGACTAATGACTAATGACTAATGACTAATGACTAATGACTAATGACTACTCTTCTGGTTTTCCCAAATATACTTCAATAACGCGATCGTCATTTTGCACCTCATCCATCGTTCCTTCACACAAAACAGCACCCTGATGCAAAACCGTCACCTTTTGAGCAATTTGCCGCACAAACTCCATATCGTGTTCTATCACTAACACCGAATGACTTTCGGCCAGCGAAATCAGCAAATCTCCAGTCAGCGCCGTTTCCTCATCAGTCAAACCAGCCACAGGTTCATCAACCAACAACAAATCGGGAGATTGAGCCACCAACATCCCAATTTCCAACCACTGCTTTTCCCCGTGAGAAAGCAAACCAGCATGAACATCAGCTTTAGCAACTAAACCAATTGTTTCTAACAAACCAGCAACCGTGCGCTTTTCCGCCACAGGAGAACCCTTAAACAGAGTAGGAAATACATTTTTATTGCCGTTGCAAGATAGCTCTAAATTTTCCCTCGGCGTTAAATTCAAGTAAACTCGCGGCGTCTGAAACTTGCGGCCAATACCGAGGCGAGCAATCTGATATTCCGACAATTTGCGTAAATTGCGACCTTTAAAGATTACCCGCCCTTCCGTCGGCTGCACCTTCCCGGTAATCGAGTCGAGAAAAGTTGTTTTCCCCGCACCGTTGGGGCCAATGATAACTCGCAGTTCGCCCGCATCCATACTAAAATTCAGATTGTTAATGGCTTTGAAACCGTCAAAGCTAACAGTCAAGTTTTCGATTTCTAATACTTTTTGGTTCATGTATTTGTCAGAAATTTTATTGAATATTTCTTGAATATTTGTAGTAAGGGCTTTAGTCTTTTATTACTGAATATTTGGAGTAAGAACTTGAGTTGCTTCTTACAGATTTAGCCTGAATGCGGACTAAAGTCCTCACTACAAACCTTTTACGCGAAGCTAGAACTGCTAGAACTGCTCGTTAAAGGAGCTGGATTTACCGCCATAATTCGCTCAGCCAATTTCGAGAGTGGCAGACTTTGCAAATACACTTTGCCAGGCCCGGTTAGCTTGACTAAAAACAAGCCTTCGCCACCAAATAAAGCATTTCTAAAGCCGCCCACAAACTGAATATCGTAATCTACAGTCGGCGCAAAAGCGACCAAACAACCAGTGTCCGCTCGCAACACTTCGCCAACTCCCAAATTTTTCTCAACTATTGTTCCTCCCGCATGAACAAAAGCGAGGCCGTCACCCTGCAATTTTTGCAGAATAAAGCCTTCTCCGCCAAAGAAACCAGCACCGAGTCGCTTGGTGAAAGCTACATCAATGTCAATCCCATTTGCCGCACAGAGAAATGAGTCTTTTTGACACAGAAATTTGCCACCAAGTTTACCTAAATCGAGGGGAATTATTTTCCCAGGATAGGGGGCGGCAAAAGCGACGCGGGCCTTGCGATTTCCGCTGTTGACAAAGGTGCTAATAAAAAAACTTTCCCCTGTCAGCATCCGTTTGAAACCTTGAAATATGCCACCACCTGTGGCTGTTTGCATCTGGATGTCGCCTTCCATGTATGTCATGGCTCCCACTTCAGCTCTGACACCTTCTCTGGGGTCGAGTTCAATTTCAATCAGTTGCAAATCGTCGCCGTAGATTTTGTAGTCAATAATATCTGCCATCTGTTTCCCCTCATGTTAAATAATTGAGTTATTTTACTACAAAATCTTTAGTTGGAAATTCGCAAGCATACCAGATATCATTTTTTAGCATTCAATGTTCAAGTTCTTCTTTTTCTCGCTGTACTTCGGGGTCTTGTTCCAGGCTGGGGTAAGTTGATGCGTACTTTGGTTTTTTGAACAGGCGGCGGATGTGTTCAAAATCTTTATTTTGCAGCCATCCGACTATGCCGTCGGGCAGGACTGTGACTACTATTAAAAATAGCGCGCCTTGAAAAAATAGCCAGACTTCAGGAAATTGTTCGCTCAAGAAACTCTTGCCAAAGTTGACTAGCAGCGCTCCCAATATGGCCCCAGATAAAGTGGCGCGCCCTCCTACGGCTACCCAAATTACTATTTCGATGGAAAATGCAATATCCATTGCTTTCGGGGAAATAATTCCGGTTTGTACGGTGAATAAAGCGCCTGCTATTCCGGCTAAACCGGCGGAAATTGCAAATACTAAAACTTTGTATCCTGTGGGATTGTAACCTGAGAAACGCAGGCGCACTTCGTCGTCGCGAATTGCTACTAGCAACCGCCCGAAACGCCCGCTTGTCAGCCACCGACAGAGGACGTAGGTTGCTACTAGAAATAGTATGGTGAGAATGTAGAAAATATATTGAGTGTCTCTACTATTTACTGAGGCTCCGAATAGGGTTTTAAAGTCGGTGAGTCCGTTGGTGCCGTTAATCAGTTTTTGCTGGCCGTTGAAAAAGTTAAAAAATACAATGGTTGCTGCTTGGGTGAGAATTGAAAAGTAAACGCCTCGAATTCGATTGCGGAATACTAAGTAACCTAAAAGTCCGCCCAAGATGGCGGGGATGAGGAATACTGCGACGACTGAGAAGGGAAATGAATAGAATGGTTGCCAAAACCAAGGCAGTTCAGTAACGCCGTAGAGACTCATAAATTCGGGCAGTTGAGTGCTGGTGCTTGGGGGAATTTGCAGTTTTAGGTGCATGGCGAAGGCGTAGCCACCTAGGGCAAAAAATACGCCGTGTCCCAGACTGAGCAAACCTGTGTATCCCCAGATTAAGTCTATGCCGAGGGCTGCAATTGCTAGTGCTAAAAATCGGCCCAATTGGTTGAGACGAGCGTCAGGAACTATTCCTGGGACGAGCAATATGAATGTTAGGGCGATCGCCCCTACAATTGCTGCTTCTTTTAGCCGTGCCTTTTTTTGTGTATTTTTCATTTTTTTGGCGATCGAAGCTGTAGTTGTTAATTCTCAACAGTGCGTCCTTTTTGCGGAAAAATTCCTCCCGGCTTCACTTGCAAAAAAGCCATAATTAAGGCAAATACCATCACTTTTGCCATGCTGGTGGTGGCGAAAAATGTGAAAAAATCAGCTAAGGGCTTGATAGGAGCAAACATTAATGCTAATGTCCCAGAGCCGATCAGGTAATTTGCAGTGCCGATCGCCATTGCAGCAACTACACTGCCCATAATCTTGCCGACACCGCCCACAACCACAACCATAAAAGTATCGACAATATAATTTTGTCCGGTATTTGAGCCTACCGAACCGATCAGACTAATCGCGCAGCCAGCAACACCAGCCAACCCCGAACCCAAAGCAAAAGTCAGCGCATCTACTTTCTCGGTAGGAATTCCCAAACACGCGCTCATGCTGCGATTTTGCGTCACAGCGCGAATCCGCAATCCCCACACAGACTTTTGCAAAAATAGGTAAATTCCCGCCAAACAAACTCCTGTCAGCACAATAATAAAAAGTCTGGCGTAGGGGAGTTGAAAAGTGCCCAGCGGGATGCCGCCGCGCAGCCATGCAGGCGCAGTCACATCGACATTTTGAGCGCCAAACCAAGGTTTAGTTACTGCGAGTTTGTAAGTTTCGCTTAAAAGTGCGCTGACAGCCCAAGAAATACCCAAAGACAAAGGTAAAATTATGGCGATAATTCCCTTGCGAATGCGATCGAAATCCGGGCGTCGCTTCAGCACCTGCAACCCGCCAAAAAATAGCAAACAAAATACAGCAATTCCCGCTACCAAAACCCAACTAACACTGCGGACAAACTGCTGTAAAATTAAACTTACGCCCCACGTCGCCAGCAAAGTTTCTAGAGGCCGCCCGTAGAGATAGCGAATCACTCCGCGTTCGAGAATTAATCCTACCAGCGCCGCTACTAAAAAAGCTAGGGGAATGGCAAATAAAATATACATTTCAAAAGCAAATCCTCCCATACCCTTGAAGACATTTTGCACCACGAAAGTTGTATAAGCTCCCAGCATCATCAATTCGCCATGAGCCATATTAATCACACCCATCAACCCGAAAATAATCGCTAATCCCAGGGCTGCAATTAGTAAAACAGCGCCGATGCTAATGCCGTTGAATAAACCGTCCAATAAGCCGCTCAGCACTTTTTATCCTCCTATTTTTCGATAATATTTGATGTCGCGATTTTTTGTATAAAGGTAAGGTGCGCCCCCAAGCAGCCTACAAACTTCGGATTTCACGATTGACTTCTACTTTGCTTAGGAACGACAATTTAATAACTTAAATACCTCCTAAGCTGTTGCTCATATATATTGTGTATGGCGATTGAGGGGGAGAGGGGGATCAGGGGAGAGGGGGAGAGGGGGAGAGGATTTGACAATTTTTGATTGTCATCAAAATATACAATGTTTATTTGCACAACAGCTTATAGTTATTTCTCCTATAAGTGGCGAAGTAAAAGGAGGTTCTTCCTCCCAATATGTGTTACCAGGAAGAGCCTGGTAACAAGCAAAGCCGGAGATGCTGCCCTTCACGCTTGAATTATGCTTTACTTAGCTGGTCTTGAATTTGCCGCCTTTGGCCGGATCTGACCAATCACAAGAAAAGCCTTGTGTTTCGGGGACAAACTGATTCCAAGGAATCGGTGGCACGGCTTCTGGCGTAGCATAAGCAATTTCAAACAAACCGTCTTCTCTCACCTTACCCAACCGCACAAATTTAGCAAGGTGATGGTTGTTTTCTAGGGTCACTTTGCCCTCCGGCGCGTCAAAAGTTTGACCCAAAGCTGCTGCCCGTACTTTGTCCAAATCGTCGGCGGTTCCTGCTTTTTCGACGGCTTGCTTCCACAGGTAAACCATGATGTAAGCTGCTTCCATCGGGTCGTTTGTCACTCTGTCTTTGCCGTATTTTGCTTTGAAAGCTTCCACAAACTTTGTATTTGCGGGAGTGTCCACAGTCATGAAGTAATTCCAGGCGGCGTAATGGTCTTTGAGATATTCTACGCCGATCGCCTTTACTTCTTCTTCTGCAATACTGACAGACATTGACGGATATTTGTCCGGGCCCAAACCTGCACCCTGCAACTGTTTGAAAAATGCCACATTGCTGTCGCCGTTGAGGGAATTGAAGATGACCCCGCCGTCGGGCAAAGCTGCCTTGATTTTAGTAATAATGGGCGTGACTTCTGTACCGCCAAGAGGTATGTAATCTTCGCCAACTAATTCTCCGCCTTTGGCTGCTAGCTGTGCTTTAATAATGGTGTTTGCGGTGCGGGGAAAAACGTAGTCAGACCCAACTAAGAAGAATTTTTTTCCTTTATTTTCTAGCAGCCAGTCAACTGCTGGTTCGATTTGTTGGTTTGGGGCTGCCCCGGTGTAAAAGATGTTTTTTGAGCACTCTTGACCCTCGTATTGTACGGGATACCAGAGCATATGATTTTTTTCTTCAAAGACTGGCAATACTGCTTTGCGGCTGGCGGATGTCCAGCAGCCGAAGACTGTGACAACTTTATCTTGGTCGATCAATTTTTTGGCTTTTTCGGCAAAAGTCGGCCAGTCTGAGTTGCCATCTTCTACTATTGCTTCGATTTGTTTTCCGAGGACTCCGCCAGCTTTGTTGATTTCTTCGATCGCTAATTGTTCGGCATCAACCACGCTTTTTTCGCTGATGGACATTGTGCCGCTCAAGGAATGTAAAATTCCTACTTTGATCGTGTTTCCACCGCCTGCTGCTGGTGCAGTTCCTGTTGCTGTTGGAGAAGCGGCTGGGGTGGCTGTTGGAGTCGGAGTTCTACAAGCTTTGAGGAATAAACTTGTTGTGAGGGTAGCAGAACCGTATAAAAGAAATTTCCGCCGATCGAATCGCTTTGTCATTTTTCCTTGTTACTCTTAAATAGCTCAGTCAGATGATTGAGAATAACATATAGCGACTTGATATTAAGACTAGGTTGAGAATACTTTTGTATCTTTATATACAAAAGTTATTATTAATTTACAAAATGAAGGTTTGGTGAGGATTGATGGCAAATGTGGCAGAAACGGAGTTTAGACACTAAGATATGCACTTTGAGCGATCGGTCTGAAATTAACAACCGGGTTTCTTTAGAGAATTATCTTATTGATACTAGGAGTTAGACCGTAACTGAGTTTGTGGCACACTTGGATCGTGTCCGATCGATTACGATCACAAAAATGGTTCGTAGTGTGGACACCACAATGCAATAATGAGCGGACTGAAGTCCGCACTACGAAGCGAATTCATCTTGCTGCGGTTAATCGATCGCACATTCACAGGAAAATATCAAAGCAGATGACGATCGCCCTTTATACAAATATAGCAAAAGCAACATTGGGCGCGGACATAAATAACCTAATGAATACAGCCGATACCCGTCAAGCATAAATGGTTTGATTCCCCTACTCTGCAACTGCTTTCGGAGTCAACTGTCCACTGTCAACTAATTTATGGAGAATAGCGGACTCGAACCGCTGGCCTCTGCGGTGCGATCGCAGCGCTCTACCAACTGAGCTAATTCCCCTGATTGACTTTCAATTTAGCATTTTAGATGCTCGATTGCCGAATCTCAAAGGCTTGCAAATTGCATTTGCTTTCAATTTTACAAACCGTGACCAACATTAGCACGTAAGGGCTAAAAACGTCAAGAGTTTTCCGCCGCCGGCTCGGTGGGGGCGATCGAGCAAAGTTGAGCTACTCTGTCCAACTCTAAATCAGCAAAATAGTCCACCGTCCAATTAGCTTGGCGCTGGATCATGTGAAACGGGTAAGTGTGAGTCACGCCCGCTACCTGCATCCCCGCTTTTTTCGCCGATTCTATCCCCGCAAAAGTATCTTCTAGGGCCAAACATTCGATCGGTTGCAGGTTCAAACCGGGATATTTCTGGTTGAGAAGTTCCACAGCCAACAGATAGCAGTCAGGTTCTGGTTTGCTCGCCGTCAAGTCGTCACCTGCGACAATTAACTCAAAATTTGCAGCCAAACCGGCTCGCTCTAGCACTAATTCTATATCCGATCGCATGGCCCCGCTAACTACGGCCATTTTTAGTCCAGAAACGCGAATTTTGTCAATAAATTCTGCCAAACCGGTATAAATCGGCAATGTTTCCAAACTATTTATTTTTTCTTGATAAGCTTTGGCCTTGCCTAGCAGCAAGCGATCGAGGTATGTTTCTGTGAGATATCGTCCTCGGCGCTGCAGCAGTTCGGTAATGCAAGCGCGATCGCTCTTTCCCAAACAAATTTCTCGAAACTCCCCGCGTTTGAGTTGCAGATTTTCATCTAGCATCAGGCGATCGATTAAGTTCTCGTGAATCGACTCGTCATTAATAATAACGCCATTAAAATCAAATAAAACTGCTTTTAGAGTCATTAGTTATTGGTTATTGGTTATTGGTTATTAGTTATTAGTTATTAGTTATTAGTTATTAGTTATTGGTTATTGGTTATTGGTTATTGGTTGTTGGTTGTTGGTTATTGGTTATTAGTTATTAGTTATATCGTTTCCGCTTGTATCGGACTGATTTAACCACAGAGAGCACAGAGTACACAGAGGGAGAGAATATATATCTGAATCATTCCGATGCTACCGGATTTGATATTATTGGTTATTAGTTATCAGTCATTAGTTATCAGTTATTAATCATCTTGCCCGAAGATCGAAGTCAAAGGGTAGTCATTAAGCTGTCGGACATTTAAATTGTATGTTCAGGGCGGGACACCCCACAAGACGGGGAATTGTTTTGTGACATATAATTTATATACAGCCACTGTTAACAGTTAACTGTCAACAGCCAACAGTTAACAGTTAACTGTCAACAGCCAACAGTCAATAAATCAAGCGGGTGCTGGAATGCCCGGTAAATCGCCATCAAAATCAGGAGCGCGATCGCCCAAATTCGACACCTGCGCCTGACGCACCGGCTCGAAATCTTCTCCCAGAAGAGGTTTCACGCCCTGCGTCACCTGATGCACCCACCAGTGTTCCTGAGTTTGCACCGCAGCAAATCCCGCCGCCCCCGCCCAAGCATCCATACTACCAGCCGCGTAAGACTTAATATAAGGCTCTTCAAAGATATCAGTCAGCCACTCTGTCTGTCGCAAAGTTTTTTGATTTCCGTCCAAAATTGCCACTTGTCCCCCAACCTTCAGCAGTCGGAAGCTTTCTCGCAAAATTGCGCGCGAGACAGCAGGCGGCGTTTCGTGAAACAGCAAGGAAGCTGCGACTAAATCGAAGCTGCTGTCAGCAAAACCCACGCTTTCAGCATTTCCGTGCAACCACTCGATATTCAAGCCGGCTTTTTGCGCCTTCATTTCGGCGACTACCAGCATATAAGGAGACAAGTCCAGGCCGACAACTTCCGCTTCGGGAAAGGCTTGTTTGAGCATCAGGGTTGTCGAACCGGTGCCACATCCCAAATCGATAATTCGGCGCGGTTTTACCCGCACAGCGTCAATTAAACCTTGTCTGACGACTGTTTCGTGGGGAGGCAAAACGTATTGCGTGATTGGATCGTAGGAAACGGCGGCACTGGGGTTGAGGTAGCCGCCTTTGATGCCGTGAAAGTTTTGGCTGCTGTAATATTTGGGATAAACTAGGTTGGTTTGTCGGTGGCGATCGCCCGCTTTTTCCCAGTCAGTACCTTCGTAGAGTCGTTTGATTGCTTCTTCGTCGATCGCCAGTCGGATCAGCGGCGATAAAAAGCGCTCGAAAATTGTATCCTTACCAACAGCCATAAAACTCCTTTCACAAAAACTCTTTTAATTTTAGCCAACAGCAGTAAAATTAGCATTAATTAAAGTTATTTGTCTCCTCGAGCCTCTATCCATTACCTCCCCTACATTGCTCGTTGCCCAACTTCCCTTTTATTGCTTGCTTCCTGTCGCTTTTCATTAATCGGAATTTTTATTAAAAACTCCGTCCCGCCGCCTGCAGGTTTAGATATTTTGATGCTGCCGCCGTGTCCGTCTACAACAATTTTGTAGCTGATTGCTAACCCCAAACCAGTGCCTTGTCCCACCGGTTTGGTGGTAAAAAATGGGTTAAAAATTTGGTCTTTAACGCTGTCGGGAATGCCGGGGCCGTTGTCGGCGATCGCCACTTTCAGAAATTTTATGCTATGTTCGCGAACTACTCCTGTGGAAATAGTAATAATTTTATCCAGGCGATCGATCTCGTTCAAGGCATCGATCGCATTGCTCAGCAAGTTCATAAACACCTGATTTAGCTGAGACGGATAGCAGTCTACTAAAGGCACTTTTCCGTATCTCTTGACTATATAAATGCCATTTTTGATTTTGTTGGAAAGCAGCAGCAAGGTATTTTCCATGCCTTCGTGAATGTCCGCCTGCTTTTTGTCTGATTCATCGAGGCGAGAAAAGTTGCGTAAAGAAAGAACTATGCTGCGAATGCGATCGGTTCCTATTTTCATAGAATTTAATATATGCGGCAAATCTTCCTCGATAAAATCTAGCTCAATTTCTTCGGTAAAATCGGCGATTTCCGGGGTGACTTCTGGGAATGTTTGTTTGTACAAACTCACTAATTCTAATAAATCTTTAGTATATTTTGTGGTGTGAGGCAAATTAGCAGAAATGAAGTTAACCGGGTTGTTGATTTCGTGCGCTATCCCCGCTACCATTTGACCGAGGGATGACATTTTTTCGCTCTGCACTAAATGGGTTTGAGTCTTTTTCAGTTCGTGCAAGGCATTATTGAGCAGTTTTACTTGGTCTTGGGTTTGAGTGTAAAGGTGAGATTGAGTAATTGCGATCGCCAATTGATCTGCTACAGCTTTTAACAGTTTAATTTCTTCCGCGCTCCAAAACCACTGAGCAGCGTGGCTGCAAACTAAATAACCCTGTTGCTCATTTTTAGTCGGGACTGGCATCGCTAAATAGCTATTAGCTTTCAGTTCGAGCGGTTGACTTGCGCCCCTAGTCCAAGTATCGGCATTAAAAATGATTGGATTGGATTGGTCGCTCTCTACTGACAAATTTCGCACCAAGTAAGGTTCAAAGTTTATCGCTTGTCTCGGACAATCAAATTGGGAAGATTCCCACAAAATTTGTAAAGTTTTGTTTTGCGGCTCGTACCAACCAAAAGCTGCTCGTTCTAGATGCAGCAAATTTACTATTTCTTCGACGGTACTTTGCACGATTTTGTCTAATTCTAGAGAAGCGCGAATGCGTCCAGAAATCCGGTTGAGCATGGCTTCTCGCTCGGCTCTGGCGCGATTGTTTTCCGAGGAATAAATTAGCCAAATTGCTGCTAGCATTGCCGGGACTAGCAGTCCGACGACGACGGATGTTAGAAAATTTAATGCTTGCAGTTGGGATTCAATATTTTCGCGGGGAATTATTAAGGCCATCGACCAGTTCACTTCCTGGAGGGGAGCGTAGACGGCATACACCCATTTGTTATCTATTTTTACCAGTTCGATGTTCGTCTGGCGATCGATCATGTGCCGCGCAATTGTGGAGAGTGCGGAATCTTGTGACTGTAAAAAGCTTGGAGCAGGCCGATCGCTATTGCCAATTAAGTTATTGTTGGGATGAACAATTGGCACTCCTTCTGAATTGAGCGCAAAAGCATAACTCTCGGAACCGTAATGCAGGCTGTTAACAACATTTGCTACTCTGTCTAATTTAATGCTGCCCGATAGGACTCCAATTACTTCATTGGAAGGCTGTGGCAAGGCCCAAATAGGAGCTGAAATCACGATCGTCGAAACTTGTGTACTGCGGCCGATCAGCGGGTCAGAAACATTGATTTCCCCGGCCATTGCTTTTATAAAGTGTTGGCGGTCTTTGACATTCGTGCGGTTGCCTAGAGTGTTAGTTAGTGAGCCGTTGGGTTGAATTAATGCCAGGATGAAATACTCTTTTAGCCTGTATATTTCTGATTGCAACCGGGGTTCGACTAATTCCCAATTGAGAGTGCGAATCTTTGGAGAGTAAGCGATGGTTTCTATTTCTGCTTTGCGGCTGCTGAGCCAGCGATCGATTTCATCGGTGCCTTTTTCTAATTTTAATAGTGCTATTTCTTTTAAATTGTCGAGTATTAGTCCGCGCACAAAAAAATAGCTTACGCAAGTAGTTGTGCTAATGGTTAAAGCTGTGGTACCTAGAATTAGCAGGGTCAGCAAATGGCGACGCTGCCGTCTGTGCTGCCAAAGACTTTCTAGTTGCTGCCAGCGCGATTGAGCGCTGATGCCGATGTTTTGCCAAAAGTGGCGCAGTTTTGGCTTTTGGTGGGGCGGCGGCGCAGAAACGGGTCGGGCTTGATTTGCTGGTTTTTGCATCATCAAATGTTCTCGTCGAGAGTGAAATCGATCGAACTGCACAGTCATTCGGCAGAATTAATATTATGTCAACAGTCAGGACTTGAGTCCTCCTAGGTTTGGCCGATGGGGATGTGGATTTCTGGCTGCGAACAATTTTTATTTCGATCGCAATATCGCATTCTATTTTGACATTAATTTTGTATTTTGACCTTGAGTTTACTTTTTTGAGGTTAGTGCTTTACGATATATTTAAGATCTATCTCGTTTGTATAACAAATTTTTTGTAAATAACACAGAGAAAATACGGAGTTTTTTAAATTAGCTATGTATTATAATTTATGAGCAAAACCGTATTGACAAGTTAACCAATTTGTGCAGTAGGTTTAAGGAGAAATTTTTTCGTCTAAAGCTTTTTTTGCCAAGCGGGCTGCATAAACGGTGAGGGCGATCGTTGCTAGCAAACCAATGCCGTAAAGAGCCCACTCAGCAGCAGTGCGCGATCGCCCTTCGGCTCCGAGTGCCGCCAAACTCCCAGCCAGATAACCAATATAAACATACATCACAGTTCCCGGAATCATGCCGAGCCAAGATGCAAAAAAATAGTCTCTGAGAGATACCTGCGTGACTCCAAAAGCATAGTTGAGCAAATTAAATGGGAAAATTGGCGAAAGTCGCGTCAGCAGCACAATTTTCCATCCTTCAGAAGCAACTGCGGAGTCGATCGCCTGAAATTTAGGATTTCCTTCTATCTGTTTGGAAACCCAATCGCGAGTTAAATACCTTCCTATTAAAAAAGCGCAAGTTGCGCCCAAAACCGAGCCCATGGAAACGCAAACCGTGCCGCCAACGACGCCGAACAAAACCCCAGAACCGAGAGTAAGCAAAGAACCGGGAATAAATAAAACCGTAGCGACAATGTAAATTAGAATAAAAGCTACAGGGCCCCAAGGGCCGAGACTCGCGATCGCCGAAAGCGCGTTTTTTAGAATTGCTTGAAAGTTAAAAAACTGTGCCGCCACAATCAAAGCTACAGCTAAAGCAATCCCTAAAAACAGTTTCCACCTTTGGGATGGTGGCGGATTTTTTTCATCGGGCGATCGCAAATCATTCATTACTTAAAATCTCCATTCTCAATAATATGGGCATAGGGCATGGGGAATTGGGAATTGGGAATTGGGAATTGGGAATTGGGCATTGGGAATTGGGCATTGGGAATTGGGAATTGGGAATTGGGAATTGGGAATTGGGAATTGGGAATTGGGAATTGGGAATTGGGCGGAGCGAAGCGGAGGGATTGGGAATTGGGAATTGTTAACGGTTAACTGTTAACCGTTAACCGTTAACCGTTAACCGTTAACCGTTAACCGTTAACTAATGACTAATGACTAATGACTAATGACTAATGACTAATGACTAATGACTGATGACTAATGACTAATGACTAATGACTAATGACTAATGACTTCTTAAGTCAAAGTACCCCCGCAGCTAGAACCTGAACCAGCCGTACAGCCGTAACAATAAGCAGCAGTTTGCACCTCTGGAATCACATCTAAACTGCCAGATTCGAGCAATTTAGCAACAGTTATCTTTCCCCCGCTGCCAGTTTTTGCCGGCAGATTTTCCATTTGATTAAAATCGCAATCGTAGACATTGCCCAAATAGTCGATCGACAATTCATTGCGGCACATTAAATGATCCACAGTACCGGGATTAAAATTATCCTCCAAAAACCCCAGATAAGGCTTGTGAAGTTTCTTATGTTCCAAATGAAACTTAGTCCGTCCCACAGGCAAATTAGTAATCGCGAACAAGTGATTAAAACAAATCCCAAAATGTTTAGCTAAATAAACCTGATAATCTCGCTGTAACTTACCTTGTTCCGCTGTTAGCGAAAACTTATGTGTTGTCGGCACTTGCGGATTGTACACCAAATCCAGAATCAAATTTGGGTTTTTCCCGTATCCCAACTGATTCAGCTTTTGCAGCGCCAGAATCGAACTGTCAAAAACACCGCTACCGCGCATTTTGTCAACATTGTCAGCTTGGTAGCAGGGAAGCGATGCCACAATTCTGAGTTGTTGCTGCGCGCAATATTCAGGAATATCCTCAAAACCTTTTTCAAAGTAAATCGTTAAATTAGAACGAACAATTACCTCTTTACCTGTTGCCCTTGCTGCTTCCGCTAAGGGTTTAAAACCGTAAAGCATCTCGGGAGCACCGCCAGTGAGGTCAACAGTTTGAATTTGAGGAAAGCGGCGAATAATTTCAATTAATTGGTCGCAAATTTCCGGGGAAATTTCTTCTGTTCGTTTCGGGCTAGCTTCTACGTGACAGTGAGTGCAAGCGAGGTTGCAGCGTTTCCCGAGATTAATTTGTAAAACTGTAATCTGCTTTTTAGTTAAAGCTGAGTTGAGTTTGTTTTTGAAAGGCGTGATTGCTGTCTGAATCATGTGCTAAATTTTTCGGTCTGTGCTCGCAACGGATTGAGAGGCGATCGGCCGGAACGCCTCTCATAATTTAGCACTAATTCTTTGGATGCGACAGCGACAGGTTAAAAATCAGTTTGTTGAGAATCGATCGCAACCCGCAACCCAAGGGTGATATTTTCGACATTAATCTGGTTTGAGAGAGTCAACTAATTTTTCAACTCGTGCTTTAATTTCATCTCTAACGCGGTGAAAAGTTTCGATAGGTTGTCCGTCGGGGTCATCGAGTTGCCAATCTTCAAATACTTCTTGCAATACCCACGCTTCGGGTAAATTTACGCCGCAGCCGCACAGAGAAATTACTGCGTCGTAGTCTTCTGCATTGAATTCGCTTAGTGGGTTGGATGTTTGATCGGTGATATCAATGCCAATTTCTGACATGACTTGAATTGCTGTCGGATGAACTCTGCTTGATTCTAACCCGGAACTGGTGACTCCAATCTTGCCGGCTCCGATGGTTTTAGCGAATCCTTCTGCCATTTGCGATCGGCAGGAATTTCTTTTGCAAACAAACATTACTTTTTTCATGGTTTTTGTTGATTGTTCGTTGTTCGTTGTTGGTTGTTAGTTAGGGAGCATCTCATATTTGTAAAAAGACTTCTTTTGACTCCTTCTTTCTTCCTCTTTCCTCCTGTCTCCTGTCTCCTGCCTCCTACCTCCAATTTCTAGCTTGGCTGCAAAAGTGAGATGCTCCCGTTAGTTAGATGTTTCAAGGGCGCGATTTGCTAATGCGATCGCCTCCTTAGCTGCTTGTTCCTTGCGTTCGCTGTGGCGATCGGTCAAATAGTCCGTTTGCTCCCGCAACAACATGGTAAATTTATAAAGTTCCTCCATGACATCGATCGCGCGATCGCGATAAGGCGAATCCTTCATCGTCCCATCTTCATTAAATTCCTGATAAGCCTTAGCAACCGAAGACTGATTGGGAATCGTAAACATCCGCATCCAGCGGCCTAAAATCCTCAAAGTATTCACCGCATTAAAAGACTGGGAACCGCCGCTGACTTGCATCACCGCCAAAGTTCGACCTTGAGTGGGTCTGACGGCCCCAATACTTAAAGGAATCCAGTCAATTTGATTTTTCATAATGCCAGTAATATTGCCGTGCATTTCTGGACTAGACCACACTTGACCCTCCGACCACAAACTCAATTCCCGCAATTCCTGAACCTTCGGATGCGTATCGGAAACGCTGCCATAAATCGGCAATTCTTGAGGATTGAAAAACCTAACTTCGGCACCGAATTCCTCAAGGATTCGAGCCGATTCTTCCGCTAATAAACGGCTGTAAGAACGCTCTCGCAAAGAGCCGTATAAAAACAAAATTCTCGGTTTGTGTGTGAATTTTTCCATGATGCTGTTAATTAAAATCCCGAAATCCGTTAGACAGTTCTCGATAAACTGCGACTGCCAATTGTGTTCCCCAAATGGGAGCAACCCAGTAAACCCAATGGTGTTCCCAAAAGCCGCCAATTAACGCAGGCCCGAGCGATCGCGCCGGATTCATGCTCGCCCCGGTAATCGACCCCATAAATGCAGCTTCTAAGCCTACAGTTAAGCCAATTGCTATCCCCGCAAAACCGATATGAGCGCGCCTGTCAAGTCCCGAACCTAGAATTACAAACATCAGGATAAAAGTCAGAACTGTTTCTAAAATTAGAGACTGCAACCAGTTGCCGTTAAGAGGGATAGTTGCACCGAGATTTGCCACTTTTCCTAAAGTAATTAACAGCAGCGCGGAAGCTGCGATCGCCCCCGCACACTGCGCCCAAATATAAGGCAAAACTTTGTATTTTGGGAAAAACCCGCTCGCCCAAAATCCTAAAGTTACGGCTGGGTTAAAGTGCGCGTCGCTGATGTGTCCGATCGCGTAAATCATCGCAGCTACAACCGCACCAAACACAAAACTAACGCCCAAATGAGTTAAAGAACCACCGCTAATTTTGTTGACCATCACCGCGCCGGTGCCGGCAAAAACTATAATAAATGTACCGATGCCTTCCGCAAGTGCTTCTCGCTTGCAATCTCGATTTTCACCAGAAGCTAACTTCTTTACTGTTGCACCCATCGCTATCAACTCATTGGTTCAAATACATCATATCAAAAAAGCTTGATACGTCAACCCTCTTGGTTCGATCGTTCGGAATGCGAGTCCGCATCAAGACAGGAATGAAGTCCTCACTACAAACCAATAGCGGTTACTTTGGGGGACATAATATTACTTATTAAGAAATATTGATGGGTCAACCCACCTCAGAACAAGGGCGGGCCGGCAGAATCTGACTGAAACGGCGATACTGGGCGAGGTACTCTTCCAGCACGAGAAACTGAGCTAAATTGAGACTGTAGTAAATCCAGCGGCTTTCTTGGCGGCTGCGAACTAAACCGGCTTCTTTTAGGGTTTTGAGGTGAAAAGAGAGTTTAGATTGAGAGGCTCCAAGGCGATCGCACAAATCGCAAACGCACAACTCCTGTTGCTGCAGCAACTCCAGAATCTGAATCCGCAGGGGGTCAGAAAGCGCGTGAAAGCCTGCGGAGACAAGTTTTTCCGAAATCTGTCGCTGTGAAATGCGATCGGGTGCAGTCGTAGAATTTTTAAGCATCAATTATTTTGAAAACATCCATACAAAACATCATAGTTTCTCCAGTTTCATCCCAGAAAATCACTGCATTCAGCATCGACAGATCCTTCGGAGTGGATATTACTTCGGACTCTGTACCCGCGCCGGCACATCAGTCAATCCGGCCTTTTGCATCAACGAAATCACCCCTACAGATAGAATTCCCCCAATAACTACCCCGACAACTACCAGGATGAGAAAGCCTGTTTGCAGAGTTTTTTTAGTAGCCGGGTGGTACTGTCTGGGCAACTCTTGACCTTGCTCGTCAAGTTCTTGTTCCAAGGGGTCTAGCGGATTCGATGGATTTGAGTTAAAAGGATTGGGTGCTTGATTCATGGCTGGCTTTGGTTAAATGATGTCAACAACTATTTTAACTTGCGATTTGCCCGATCGCCTTAGATAATACATTCTGGTTTTACTCAAGACTCTATAAAATTTATTAAGATACCGATAATTTTAGCAACATTTTTGATAAGATATTGGTCTTTATCAATCTCGATCCTAATTCCTTCTAACTTAAAAAAATTTCCACATACTCCCAGTTGTCAAAACTCCATAAATTGTCTGAATATCATGTTCGCGACGCTGGTTAAATATTTGTGCTGCCATGCTTCCCCCTGTGCAATCTCCTCAGCCGGATGGAATGTTGTCGTTTTTGGCTTCCACAAAGGCGCTGGCGATTCTATGAAAAGCTGTTCTGGCGATCGGCTAATTAGAAAATCGCAATAACCGCTCAAACCCCTAGCAGCGTCTACATTGAATTCTCGACCTGAAAATAAACTCATCCGTTGCGATAGCCTTTTTTGATTTCAACTAATATTGGCGCGACAATTAGCTCTGAGCGAGCTTTCTCGGAATTAATTTCTAGCGCTAAAGGCAGATTGAATTGCAAAGTTTCTTGCAAAAAAGTGCTCGGTTCTATTTCGGGAATGTCGGCAAACAAGCCAACCGTTCTATTCAAGGTTATGCCAAAATTTGTCTTAATTTGTTCGACGCTAAATTGACTGTAGGGCATTTAACTCCCTCTCTCGAAAAATTAAGTGTTTTTAAGAAGATGAAATTACATCACTTGAGGCGCTAAAATTTTGAAGCAGGGGTATTTATATACTTGGCTGCTTGTCCAATGCTTTCTGTCAAAGATAATTACTATGACGTTACGCGAACTTCAAGACCGAGCACTGAGGTTGTCTGCCGAGGAGCGATGGCAGTTAATTAATGCTTTGATGCGATCGCTCCAACCGAAACCCCGATCGAAGGTGAAGCCGAAGGGTTTAGCCGCGAGTTTAATTGGCATTGCGAAAACGGACGCGCCACCACCTACAGATGCCGAAGTAAAGGCAATGTTAGATGAGCGGTTAGTGCAAAAGTATCTCTGATGAAAGTTTTATTTGATACCAATGTTTGACTGGATGCAATGCTGGCCCGCGAACCTTTTGTAGCGGATGCTGCTTTTTTACTGAATGCAGTTGAATCGGGGCGAATTGAAGGGTTTATGTCGGCGACAACGGTTACGGATGTGCATTATTTGGTGGGACGACAAACCAAGAGTTCTGAAGCTGCGATAGCTGCTGTAACTCGACTGTTGGCATTAATGGAAATTTGTGCGGTGGATCGAGAGATTCTGGAGCAAGCGATCGGGCTGGGATTGCCTGATTTGGAAGATGCGGTGCAGATAGCGTGTGCGATCGAGTTAGAGTTAGAGGCGATCGTTACTCGGGATGTGAATGGATTCGCAGGGTCGTCGATTTCCGTTTTGTCGCCTCAAGAACTGAGAAATCGGTTTGACCTAGCAGAGGGCTGAATAAATTAGGCGATCGGTGTTTCATCGCCGCCTTAAAAGCGCCCAAATGAAACACTTACAACAAAAGTATCGGTATCTGTTATCCTTCTGCTTTCGACAAACGATCGAGAGAAATTGTTGCCGCTTGAGATACTTGAGAATTGCTGTCTTTTTCTAAGTATTTCAAAGCAGAGACACTTTTAACACTCGGCAAATTCCCCAAAGCTTCCGCCAGCCTCTGCCTGATCAGCCAATCTTCCGACTGAGTAAAATTGAGGATGCGATCGATCGCGCCAATGTCCTTAATTTCCCCCAAAGCCGAAATCGCCGCCTGCTGAATCACCACTTGCTCGCATTCGAGAGCTTTCAGCAGCACGTCGCGAGCTCGGGGATCTTTGAGATTTCCCAGAGAAACAGCAGCACTAAAGCGCACCAGCCATTCAGTATCTTCATAAAAAGCGCGCACCAAAGCCTCAAAAGCTCGGATATCTTCCAGATAGCCTAAAGCACCCGCAGCATCAGCCCGAATGCCGTAATCAGGTTCAGTTTCTAGTAATTTGACTAGAATGGGATAGCACTCAGGAGTCGGTTTGACTCCGAGAGCAAACACAGCCATCGATCGCACTTGCAAACTTTCATCATTCAACACCTTTTTAATCAAAGGTACAGCCTCTGCTGCAGGGACGTTCCGCAAGTTAGCCAAAGCTACCATGCGATCGGCAGAATTTTCGCTTTCTAACTTGGCTGCAATTTGCTCTAAGCTTAAAGTTGTCATTATCGGTAAATCTTGTAGTAAAACTTTACATTCTGGTTATTTTGATTATAAGTGAGTCTCCGGTTAAAAGCAGGCAGTAAAAACCGCCCCCATTTGAAATTGCAAACCGATCGCACTATCGATCGAAAACTCGGATTAATGGAAATAATCAATTAGAAAGTCTATTATTAAAATCCCAAGCACAGGCTAGGTGTTTCTGGTGTTTCTGTCATTCCCTAACGCTTTGCCGATATTTATACCAGTTTCCCCCAAAATGCAACTCGGTAGCCTGCGCTCCAAACCCTTATACAATCAATCATTCCCCATCCACAATCGAAAATGGTATTAGCCGCCCTCTGACAACCTGCCCCATCAATTATGTCCTTTTACCACCCACCCTTTTACTCCTCAGCATTAGAACAGGCGATCGACCGCTACCCGCTAACCGCCCTACCAGATACTTCCTTAGCAGCGGCGATCGCCCTGATGAGTCAGTTGGAAAATAGTTGTCCCCTAACCAAAACACCTTTACCCTCAGAACCGGGGGCGATGACCGAAGTCTCAGCGCCGGAACAGGTGCGGGCCTGCTGCGTGCTCGTGGTGCAAAACCAGCAGACTATTACCACAGACAACTTATCCGACAACCCCAGCCGCGGGCTGTTACTGGGGATATTAACTCCCGCCGACTTAGTGAGACCCATCGCTTCTGGCAAAATAGACACTCAGAAAAAAGGAGCCTCGCACAAAATACCAATTTCCGAAATCATGTCTCCGGTGTCGGTTGTCCTCACAGCATCCGACGACCAAGACGTGTTCGGCGCTTTATCCTTATTTCGCCAGCACAAAATTCGCTATTTGCCGATCGTCAATCAATTTCGCCACTTGGTAGGAGTGCTCACTAGGGAAAGAATTCGCCAAGTATTGCAGCCTTCAAACATTCTGAAATTGCGGCGGGTAGCAGAATTGATGACTACGCCAATTACAGCGCCCCACACCGCGTCGCTGCTGAGCATAGCCGAACTGATGTCAGAGCATCAAGTCAGTTGTGTAGTCATTACAAAAAACAAAGAATTGACAATGGAGAAACCCAAAGATGACTATACCTCCATTTTTCACTATTCCTTTCAGCAACCTCTGGGAATTATTACCGAATACGACATCGTGCAGGCACTGTTTCTCGAAGTAAATTTCGAGCAAACCCTAGCTCAAGAAGTCATGAGAACTCCCCTGCAATTTCTGCAACCTTCCGATTCCCTGTGGACGGCGCACAAACAAATGCAGCAGCAACAAGTGCAGCGGTTGGTGGTGTGCGGAGGGCGCGGAGAACTATTGGGAATTATTACCCAAACCAACTTGCTCCGAGTCCTCGATCCGACAGAAATGTACCGAGTTGTCAAACAGTTGCAGCAGTCGGTTTATCAACTGCAAGCAGAAAAATTGGAACTGCTGCAAAGCCGCAATGCCAAATTGGAACAGCAGGTGCGCGAACGGACTGCTAAACTCCACGAACAGGTGCAGCGCGATCGGCTGCTAACTCAAATTTCCTTGCGGATTCACCAATCCTTAAACCTCGAAGAAATTCTTAACGCCAGCGTCGATGAAGTCCGGCAAGTTCTGCACGCCGACAGAGTAGCCATCGTGCGTTTGGAGTCGAAGGATTTGGGCATTGTCGTGGCAGAATCCGTTGCGTCCAAGTGGTCTTCAATCTTGGGAGAAATCATGCCAGATACAATGTGGCATGAATCTGCGTTGGCGATCGAACAGGAAATATACGCCGTCCCCGACATCGAGCAAGCTAATTTGAATGCCGAAACATCTGTACGCTTGCAGCAAGCGCAAATCAAAGCTTATTTGATTGTACCAATTTTGCAAGACAGCAATTTGTGGGGCGTGATGTGCGTCCATCAGTGTTCTAAATCGCGGCAGTGGCAACCTTCGGAAGTGGATTTGCTGCTACAACTGGCAACTCAAATCGCGATCGCCATTCAGCAAGCCCAACTCTACCAGCAAGTACAAAATCTCAACACCGACCTCGAACGCCAAGTCCAAGAACGCACCGCCCAATTGCAGCAAAAAGTGCAGGAACTCCAGCATTTAAACGTTCTCAAAGATGAATTTCTCAGCACAGTTTCTCACGAATTACGCACGCCTTTAGCTAATATGAAAATGGCTATTCATATGCTGAAAGTTTCTCCCACACCAGACAGACGGCAGATTTATTTAGAAATTTTAGAAACAGAATGTACTAGAGAAACCGATTTGATTAATGCTTTGCTCGATTTGCAGCGCCTCGAAGCAGCAGCTTGCCCGATCGACCTCGAACCAGTAAACTTAGAAGTCTGGCTGCCTACTATTATCGAGCCATTTTACACCCGCACCCAGAACCGCCACCAGCATTTGCGATTTGAGTGCGATTCTCACCTCCCCACCATCAGTTCCAACCGCGCTAGTTTGGGACGAATTTTAGCAGAAATACTCAACAATGCCTGCAAATATACCGCCAATAACGGCGAAATCTCTCTCAGAGTTGAGTGCAAAAATGGATACTGGGAAGAGGTCGGAAGCGGAAAAAATTCTATCCCAGCAACTGATTTAACTTCCTTCATCCAATTTAAACTCAGCAATCAATCGTCTATTTCTATACAGGAACTGCCCCGAATTTTTGATAAATTTTATCGAGTTCCCAACGCTGACCCCTGGAAACAAGGAGGTACAGGTTTGGGTTTAGCTTTGGTGCAAAAACTGGTCGAACAGTTGCAGGGCAAAATTGACGTAGAAAGCAGCAATGGCTGGACTAATTTTACCGTAACATTTCCTATTAACCCCGATGAAAATTAGTCCGCCATCAGTCGATTTAAGCTTTGAGATTTACTTCACAAATTAATCTGGAAAATTGAACCAGAGTCTGAAAATCTGTAAACGTTCACTTTTTCGGAGTTTAGTCCTCATATCATGTCCGGTAGATTAATAACAAAAACGGTTGGTTCGCGCGTGCGGACTAATTTGAGATCGGTCAATCGACCGGAGATGATATCATCCATTTGAAGACTCAACTCCAAACGCTCAAACAAATCTGATGATTGTCGTCCTTTTCCGAGATGATATCACTCTTTTTTCGGAGCTAGTTTGCGGATGCCAGACTCTACTGGTATAAAATTTAAATATTCATTTTTATCTTCCAGAGCTAATGATTTAGATGCTTGATACTTCTTACCTTTGGTGGGATTATTGGCAACTGTACCCAAGCAGGGTATGCCAAAATTTTCTAATTGACTGAAAACTTTTTTGACTACAGAAAACTTGGTCTTGCGAAGTGCTACAACCATTAGCATTCCATCTGTGCGCGCCGCTAAATAATTCGCATCTTTACTGTCAACCAGCGGTGGCGTATCGTAGATAACTAAGTCAAATGTTGCGTGAAGTTCATCCATTAAATATTGCATCCCCGATGAAGCAAGCCGTCTAGCAACACCAGGAATAGAAAGACCCGCAGTTAATACAAAAAGATTATCTTCTAGATGCGATCGCTGGATAATTTCATTTGGTTGGTTTTTACTGTCGTCGAGCAAGTTGCTCAATCCCTTTAGATTAGGCAGTTCCAAGAGGAAGTGCAAGCTGGGCGAATGCAAATCGGCATCTACTAACAGCACTCGCTGGCCCGCCAGCGCTGCAACGTGAGCTAAGTTTAAAGCAACGGTAGATTTACCTTCGCCAACTGTAGCCGAACCAACTGCCAAAGATCCAATAGTTCGATTTGAAGAAAGAAAGCGAATATTAGTATAAAGAGAGTCAAAAGCTTCTATAAATTCCGAAGCAACTTTTTTATCCCCCTCTTTTTTTTCAAGATAAGTATAGGAATTAGCAATAGAAGGCGGAAATTTTTTAGCATTTTTGTCCCGAGGAACCACTCCCAATAAAGGCGCATCAAACGCATCTTTAATGTCATCAGCAGAGTAAAAAATATTGCGGAACTTTTCAATCAAGATAGCCACGGCCACACCCAACACTAGCCCCCCAATAATTGCCATAAAAAATTTGTTGGCATTTTTCGAGGCTACGGGAATATATTTGCCAGTCTTAGGATCTTGCGGTATCCGGGGCTCAGAAATTACTTCCCAAGGTACTTGGCTTTGAGCTGCTTGGACGCGCAGAGTTTCTCGCTGAGTTAAAAGTTGATCGCGGGTGCGCGCTGCTATGTCTAATTGCTGTTGCAGTTCGTTGTAGCGACGAGCTATACTGGGAAATTCTCTTGCTTGTCGGCTCAAATCATTTTTTGTTTGGGCGATCGCCTGACTGCGAGCTTCTAAAACTTGAACTTGGTTAGCAGTATCAACCAATTGTTTGATCAAGCCTATGCGAATCGAATTTTGAAAATTCTGAACTTTAGCATTGGCGTCAGGGCCTACTAAATTTTGCCCCAAAATTCGCTCAGTTTGCTGGTTGAGCAAAGCTACTAAATTTGCCCGCTTGCGCTCTAAAGCTTCCACTATCGGGTTCGCAGATTTAAAACGAGCTGTTTCTACAGCAATCTGACCTTCTACTTCCTTAACCTTGGTCAGCAACTCTTTATATTGAGGTTCTTCGCTTAAAGCTGAAGCGGCAATAGCTTCATTTGGTGTAAAATCTAATTGCTTTTGCAAGTTAGCGTACAGCGTTTTCTGTTCCCGCAACAGCCTTTGAGTTTCTAACTCTAAAGTTTCTACTGTGCGAACTTGCTGGATTAATTGCGCGCCTTGTTCCTTAGGATCTGTAATTTTTTGCTGCTGCTGTATCACCTGTAAATCCGACTTCAGGTCATTTACGCGCTTGCTAAGTCCCGGAAGCTGGTTTTCAATAAACTTAACTCCTTCACCAATGCGACTCTTGCGTTCGTCAAGGCTGTACTTTAAATATTTCTTTTTAGTTTCTTGTAAAACAAACTTAATTTCTTCAGGTTCATTGCCCAGGAAACGAACTTCCAAAATTTTAGTTTTCGTCAACTCATCGTCTCCGAGGCGCAAAACGAGTAATCCTTTTTGAAGAAGTTCCTCAGTCATTTTTGGATATTTTTTTTGGACTTGTTTCGTAATAGCCGATAGCATCTCAGGACTCTGGAGAATTTGCAGTTGAGTTGCGTAGTCCAAACTAAAAAAATCTCGACTAGGCACTCCCCCACCCTCGCTCTGATTGGCGAGGGCCGCGGGGTCAGCAATTCTTGCCTCCGTTGTCACGGGTTCCACAAGCAGACGAAAATCGCCTTGATATGTTTTCTTGCTTTGCTTGATCTGAAAATAAATTCCACCGCCTGCTAGAGCGACAATCCCAATGATGACTAGGGCTTTGCGCCCGAGAGTCCTAAACAACGGGTTGAGATTCAATCCTTTCTGAGGCTGCGCGCCTAACTCTTCTCCCTCGTCAACGGAAAATTGCTGCACCTGTCTGCTCTGGTTGCTAATGGGTACGAGATGAGCGTCCTGTTCTTTTTCCATGTTGACCTCTTTCATATTTGTTGGGTAAAATCAGCTTTGTTGTGCGACCCTTCTGGTTGATACTTTCACCATTGACTTCAGGATATCACAGGAGATTATTGGTTTGTCGGTTCTACTTCCTGCTAATAATTTTCACTACTTTCACATCATATACAAAAATAACTAAATTCCTATGTTTTGCCTGCTGCAAAAGTTTTTTTACTAATTGCTTGAGAGTTGTATCCGACTGTATTGTGGTCTGCTGTGTTGTGCTTATCTTCTGGGTTTCTGGGCGGCTGTACCCACTTTTTAGGATGTCGCTGAGATCGCCTCTAGCGCGATAACTTTACCAAAATTTTACAATTTGTCCTCACACATCAGGAGCCGATCGCGCTGCTATTGCCTTCTCCTCTATTCTGCGACTTTTCTGTCAGGCATCAACTGTAGCATCTGTTAAATTATACGCTAATTGACCGACTAAAAAGTTGGCCATTTTGCAGATAGATCTAATTAGCAGCCTTCAGCAGATTTTTTTAACTGTAACTAATCGAATCAATTTCCGAAAAAAATCTGTCTTTTATTTTAATAATAAACTTTTTGACGAGCTGGATGACTGCTTACATCGATCGAATTATTTGTCGGCATAATTATATCACATACTACTCTAAATAGTGCCGTACAGACATAAAAATTAATAACTGGCAAGTTCAAAGTCGATGGACATCTCGAAAAGCTCAAACTTCTGGGTGTTTGTACCGGGGCAAAGCGCGATCGAGAATGTGATGTTTTTTCTTAGAAAAATTAGGTTATAGGGCAATACCGTTTACTTAAGTCAACGTAGGGTGCGTCGCCAAAAATAAATCTCGCCCTGGAGCGCCAGATTAAACGAGCGACGCACCCTACAACTTATAACTGCTTCCCAGGCTCTGGGAAAAGAACCCATATTTAGAGTATCTACCTCCGCACAAGATTAGGGAGGCAGAGCCTGGTAACGAGTAGAAGACTCCAATTAGTCAGAGCCAAGAAAGAGTTCGCAATTGATGGGAACATAGCTATAGATATCGCCCAGATTAGCTGTTGGTAGTTGTTACTTTTTGAGTTTACTCATTCCACTTAGCTGAATCTTTGCTTAGCGATCCTGTGCTTTCTTTTCTCGAAGCTGCAACAAAATTGCTGCATGAACTTCGCGGGTAATCGGATAAAAATATGTGAGAATCATGCCGCAAATTAAAGCAATTGTGGGCAGGGGGCCGATCGCAACTCGAATCGCGAACAGCGCGGAATCCGGCTGTATGGGAGGGGCTTGTCCCTGAACTGTGGCAAGAAATCCAGCTTGTTCTAATGCTTGTCCTACAAACCACAAGCCCAATGCCAAACCAATTTTTTGCAGCAAGACCATAAACGAATAAAACACGCCTTCGCGTCTTTCTCCTGTTTGGAGTTCGTCGAGTTCAATCACGTCCGGTATCATCGACCAAGGTATGAGATAAGCAGTGGAAACTCCCACCCCTGCCATTACTGCTAACAAATACATCTGGACTACTTGTCCCGGTTGCAGGAAAAACAGTCCGGCTTGGGCGATAATCCACAAACTCATGCCCATAAAATAAACAGCTTTTTTGCCGTATCGCTCGCTGACTTTACTCCAAACAAATAACATGGCGAGTGCGGTGCCTTGAACGGCGATCGCAGTTTGGGTAAAAGTTGCAGCCGGTAACTTCATCCAGTTAATGACAAAATAGGGCAAAATAGAAGCAGTTAATTGCACGCCCAGCCAAGAACAGAGATAAATTCCAATTACGTATAAAAAAGGACGATTGTTAAATGCAATCCGCAACTGTTCTTTGAGGGGCAAGGAAGTTGAATTGTCTTCTCCTAGATCGGTTGAAAATTGAGAGAATACTTGTTGGCGGGTTCCGAAAAAGCACCAGTACAAAGGTAATACTGAAATCACTGCACAGAGTGCGCCTAATATTAAGTATTTTTGGATGTCATCTTTAACTAAGGCAAAGATAATTTGCGCTATAATTAGCGACAAAATGCTGCCGCCGATGGAGAAAGAAAACCGAAAACTGTTAAGGCTAGTGCGTTCGTTGTAGTCTTTGGTTAATTCTGGAGTGAGGGCGGTGTAAGGCAGGTTAACGGCGGTGTAGGCGGTGTTAAATAAAATGCCGATCGCCACATAGTACCAAAACAATATCGTGGGATCTTTGCTGGGAACAATCCACTGCAAAAAGAAGAAGATGCCGAAAGGAATTGCGCCGTAAACCATCCAAGGATAGCGGCGGCCCCAGCGATGAGATGTGCGATCGCTCAAAACCCCCACAATCGGGTCATTTATGGCATCCCAAACCTTGCCGATTAACAAAATATTGCTAGCAGTACCCGCAGCCAAACCTGCTACGTTAGTAAAGAAAAACAGCAGGAAAAATACCAGAACATTCGCCGTAATTGCGGGCCCTAGGTCGCCGGCACCGTAAGCTAATTTTGTTGAGAAACTGAGTTTTTTTGTTTCAGGGTTGTTGGCTGCTGCTTCAGGCGGGGAAGTGTTGCTCATAAACTTTTGTTTCGGGATTTTTGGGCAGTAGCAGTCTTTGCAGTATGGAGTATAACTCACGCTACGCCGTAATACTAAGTTTTTTTTGGGCGATCGGGATGATTCTGAATAATGCGTAATTGGTAGTCGATCGACAAATGCTTCCCAAGTATAATCGCTGATTCGTCAATATCTTTTGCATCGAGCAAGTAAAGCATTTTTGCTATGTTGCAAATAGCGTTTATTTGTATTGGCGGTGTTGTGCCCAGTTCGCTGACACCGACACCGCACTATTGGAGGCAGATTCCGAAACGGAACAGCTACAGCATTTTTTGTGATTTTTTGTTCGATGTTTGCCGTTTTGTTGCGAAATGTTTTGGTTGTTACATCAGTTGTTAATCCGATAATATTTATGCTCTTAATACCAAATTTGGGTGACATACTCCCTTGATAATGGAACCGCGAAGACGCAAAGAACGCGAAGAGAAGAGGAAAGAGAAGAGTCAGAAGATCGAGGGGATGGCAAACTCGGATTTGGTATTAAATCCTCAACCAGGTTTGTAGGCCGAATCATAGTTTTAGCGATCGACCTACGAAAAAACTGGGTTCGGTCAGGCAAGGGGGCTCAATTTTTGTGCTACAAATTTTGTTGAATCGTGTCGCAACATTCAGCAACTGTTGCTCTTTTTTCCATTGTTTCAACTAGGGCTTTGTAAGCTGATTTATGGTTTTCGAGTAGGTTTTTTGCTCGCAGGGAAGCTAGGTTTTGTTTGAGTTGAATTTCGGAATTGGAACGGCGCAGTTGTGTGAGGATGGCGCGGATTTTTGTGCGGTCTTCTACGCCGCCTTGTGCGCTGCCATAAACAATTTTTTCGGCTACTATTCCGGCCATCCACACTGTACAATATTGGTCTAAAATTTGGGATGAAAGAGTGCCGCTTTGGAGTTGAGATGCTAGTTGTTCGTCTTCAAATCGGACGCCGCCTTGGGCTGTTTGACCTTGTTTGAAGGCTTCAAGAGCGCTGAGGGCGTAGCTGCTTACGGGAATTCCTAACAGGTGGGCGACTAGGAAGTGCCCGGCTTCGTGGTGAAGGATGCGATCGCGCTTTTGTTTGGAACTTCCCCCAAGCAAATCGACTAAAATTGTACCGCCTTGACCTTGCCACTGGAAAGTGTCGAGGGTGGCTAGCCCTAATAGGCAAAAAGTGGCGATCGCAGGTACGGCTTCTGGTAAGTTGAATAAAGGGCCCAATATTATGGAGACGGTGATGGCGAAGATGGAAATAGCGATAATATTCAAAGAAGTGTCTTTCATAATTGTGAATTGGTAATGGGGAATTTGTAATAGGAAATTGGGCATCGGGCATCGGCCAAACAGGGCCTAAAAGCATCGGCCAAACAGGGCATCGGCCAAACAGGGCATCGGTTGAATTATTTTTTTCCCTTCTTTCTTCAGAAAGGTGAAAAGTTACATCAGCCCGATCGCTTACCGGCCGGGACTTCTGAAAAAAACATACCATCTTCTAGTTTGACTGAAAATTGCCGATCGTCCGCCACCTATATTAAAAAGATATTAAAATAAATCAAAGTAAAGTAAAAGTGTTAGTGGAATCCTTCATGTCAGTTTTGGCAGCGATCGCAGTTTTAGGTATCTTGATTGTCGTTCACGAACTCGGCCACTTCTTGGCGGCGAGACTTCAACACATTCACGTCAACCGCTTCTCTATCGGTTTCGGCCCCATCCTGTGGAAGTACCAAGGCCCGGAAACAGAATACGCCATCCGCGCCTTTCCCCTGGGAGGTTTCGTGGGTTTCCCAGATGACGATCCAGAAAGCAATATTCCCCCCAATGACCCGAATTTGCTGCGAAATCGCCCCGTGCTCGATCGGGCGATCGTGATTAGCGCCGGGGTGATTGCCAACTTGATTTTTGCTTACTTCCTGCTGGTGGTGCAATTGACCACTGTCGGCGCAGCATCCATGAACTACCTACCGGGAGTTAAAGTCCCGGAAGTCGCAGCAGAAGTAAGTTCGGCCGCCTTCCAAGCGGGAATTCGATCGGGCGACATTGTTCTGTCCGTTGACGGCAAGGAATTGGGCGCTTCCCGCGAAGCAATCAAATCTCTAGTCTCAGCAATCCAAGATCATCCCAACCAACCCCTAGCGTTAGAAATTCAGCGTGCAGAACAAAAATTTGTCGTGACAGTCACTCCCGAAAAGTCCCCCGACGGTAAAGGCCGCATTGGCGTGCAGCTAACTTCTAACGGAACTGTCGTGCGGGATCGGGCGGGAATTCTAGATGCCTTTAGCATGGCGGCTACTGAATTTGAGCGGATTGTAGTGCTGACTGTGGAAGGTTTCGGGCAGTTAGTTACCAATTTCGGTCAAACCGCAAAACAGTTGTCCGGGCCCGTGGCAATTGTGGCGGCCGGTGCAGGGATTGCGCGATCGGATGCAGCGAATTTGTTTCAGTTTGCCGTGTTAATTAGCATCAATTTGGCTGTGATTAATATCTTGCCTTTACCTGCTTTGGATGGCGGTCAGCTAGCTTTTTTGTTAATAGAAGGACTGCGGGGCAAACCTCTGCCGAACCGCATTCAGGAAAATGTGATGCAGACTGGTTTGATGCTGTTGCTGGGTTTGGGAATTTTCTTGATTGTTCGCGATACTGCTAATTTGGCAGGCATCGATTTTATGCGAAATCTTCGACAGCAGTAGTCATTGGTCGTCAGTCATCAATCATTAGTCAGCAGTCATTAGTCATCACAACGCTGATGACTGTTGAATATTATAAAATCACCAGTAAATTAGGGGAAAACAGCAATGATTACACAACTGCAATCTCCCGACCAATCTCAGATTATCTACCCAGATGATAACGGCGAACCAATGTCTGACAATACCGAACAGTTTAGATTGATCGTGTGGATTAAAGAAAATTTAGAACTGTTATTTGCGGGCGTGGTTGATGTTTTTGTAGCGGGAAACTTACTGTGGTATCCAGTAGAAGGAAATAACAAAATTTCTCAAGCGCCAGATGTGATGGTAGCCTTCGGAAGACCGAAAGGTTATCGAGGCTCCTACCAGCAGTGGAACGAAGATAATATTGTCCCGCAAGTCGCCTTTGAAATTTGGTCGCCGGGAAATCGCCTGAGTCCGATGCTGCAAAAACTGAGATTTTACGAACAATACGGCGTAGAAGAATATTATTTGTACGATCCAGCAAATCTGGATTTAACTATATGGGAGCGTCGAGAGGAACGATTAGAACCAATCGAAGAAGTGAACGGCTGGGTAAGTCCCAGAATGGGAGTGCGGTTTCAGCTATCAGAAACTGAACTACAAATATTCAGGCCTGATGGCACACCGTTTGTGAGTTTTGTGGAACTCGCTCAACTTCGAGATCAAGCAGAATCAAGGGCCGAACAAGAACGGCAAAGGGCCGAACAAGAACGGCAAAGGGCCGAACAAGCAGAAACTATGCTGGAACAAGAACGATCGCGCTCGCAAGCTTTAGAAGCAAGACTCCGAGACATGGGAATCGACCTCAGCCAGTTGTAAATGACTAATATTAACTTCGATCCATTGACCGCAATCAGTAAGATTCGTAGTGCGTCCTAGTGTCCGCACTACCGTTTTTAATATGAATAACAAATAACAATTAACAAACAACAATTAACAAATAACAACTAACAAATAACAACTAACAAATAACAAATAACAAATGACTAAAAAGTTAAGTTTAAAACAACGATCGCTCGAAATTCTGATTCGCCTCAAACGCCTGTATCCAGAAGCTCCTTGCACTCTCAACTACGAAACTCCGGTGCAGTTGTTGGTGGCGACGATTCTCTCGGCTCAGTGTACGGATGAGCGAGTAAACCTGGTAACGCCCGCCTTGTTTGAGCGTTTCCCCGATGCGGAGGCTTTGGGAAATGCTGATTTAGATGAATTGGAGCGTCTGGTGCGATCGACTGGTTTTTACCGCAACAAGTCTAAAAATATTAAAGCTGCTTGTTGGGCGATCGTCAACAAATTCAACAATCAAGTGCCGCAGCAAATGGAACTGCTGCTAGAATTGCCCGGAGTTGCCCGCAAAACAGCTAATGTCGTTCTCGCTCACGCTTTTGGTATTCATAGGGGCGTGACAGTAGACACCCACGTCAAGCGTTTGAGTCAACGATTGGGATTGACCGAACATACCGATCCGACTCGGATCGAGCGGGATTTGATGCTATTGTTGCCGCAGCCGGATTGGGAAAATTGGTCGATTCGGTTAGTTTATCACGGTCGGGCAGTTTGTAATGCAAGAAAGCCGATTTGCAATATTTGCGAACTTGCAGATTTGTGCCCTTCTGCTAATAGTTAGATGTTGCACTATTTTCAGGAACAAGCAAGATGCCTGTGGTTAAAAATATTGTCAACAAAAAAAGTAATTTAAATAAAAGCGATCCGAAATGACCAAAATATAGTAAAATAGTTGATCGTGATTTATCTAAGGATATAAACTGAGTTATGGCTAAAAAGAGCATGATCGAGCGCGAAAGAAAGCGCCAAGCACTCGTAGACAAGTACGCTGACAAGCGGGAAGACCTGAAAGAGCAGTTTGACCAAGCTGCGAATCAGATGGACAAAATGGCGATTCACCGTCAACTGCAACAGCTACCCCGTGGCAGTTCGCGGACTCGCTTGCGGAACCGCTGCTGGGCAACAGGACGGCCCAGAGGTTACTATCGCGACTTCGGACTGTCTCGCAACGTGATGCGAGAAATGGCTCACGAAGGTCTTTTGCCCGGTGTTGTGAAGTCTAGCTGGTAGCATAAAGAAGGAAGTTCGGCAACGGATTTCGTATTTCGTAACGGATTTAATGGATAGAAGAAAGAAGGGTTTAGTTATCGTCGCGAGAGAGGGAAGAAATAAGAAGGAATGAAGAAAAACTTATGAATAATCGGTAAGATTATATTTAGGGTTAATTTTTGTTTCAGACTTTCTTCCTTCTTCCTTCTTCCTTCTTCCTTCTTCCTTCTTCCTTCTTCCTTTTTCCTTCTTCTTTCTGACTGACATCCGTTACATCCGTTACAAAATCCGTTGCCGAACCTTCTTCCTTCACTGGCCGCAGCATTTATCGATGCCGAGACTTTCGAGTAACAAGTCGCTGACGGCATTGGCGATCGCAAATTCGCCGTAAAAGCTTTTAGAAAAATCATAGGCCTGCATTTCGGTGACGATCGCAATTACTAGGCTGCCCAGGTCATTTTCGCCTTCCATACGCTGGCGGACATAGATTTGGGCAGCTCTTTTAGCTATTTGCTGGTTGGCTGCTTCTGGGATAAACTCGGAGTCTAGCCATGCCAGCAGCGTTTGTTGGAGCCATTGGCCTTCTTGTTCGGGGTTTTTGGCGGGCGGTAAGGTAATAGGTTCGATGGTTTCAGACATGATTATTCCTAATTGCTAATGTTGACTTTGAAAAGTTAACTGACAAATGACAACTGATAAATATATGCAATATGATATACCGACAATTATACAAGGATATGCGCAAGGCTACTTCTTGATGGCAAATGACGGGGAGGAGAGTTTGGGGTGGTATTCGAGCCGGCAGCGGGCGCTGATTCCCCTGGATGAAAGATTTACCTATCCGAAATCCCTGCGCCGCCAACTCAATCAAAATCGATTTTCGGTGGCTGTGAACCGCGATTTTGGGGCGGTGGTTGAGGGTTGTGCCGATCGCGAAACTACTTGGATTTCTAGGGAGCTCAAACAGATTTACTGGGGTTTGTATGAGGCCGGTTGGGCTTACAGCTTCGAGACTTGGTGCGGCGACGAATTGGCGGGCGGTATTCTCGGATTGTCGATCGGCGGTGCGTTTATTGGGGAGTCGATGTTTTACCGAATTCCCGAGGGTTCTAAGGTGGCGATGGTGAAGTTGGTGGAGAGATTGCGCGATCGATCTTATCTACTTTTCGACGCTCAAATGAACAATCCACACTTGGAAAGATTCGGAGCTTATACTGTTAAGGAGAAACTGTACAACACTCTTTTGCAAGCAGCTTTGAAGCGCCGCTGCTCGCTATTTTGACAGCTTTGAGCTAATCAGGACTCAATTACGCGACTGGAAACGACTTTTATTATGGATAATTAACCTGACATGATATTATCTCTTTGTGCTTGGGAGTTTTTGCGGCAATTTGAGAAACAAAAAACGATTGAATTAGATGGTTTGATTCAAATTTTTCGGGAACACTGGCGAGATGAGTCTTGGCATGAAGTGTTACGTTTAATGGCGGGAAGGCTGGATGCTAAATTTACAGGTAACATCCTGGAATACTTGATTGATGAAAATGGGGAAGCCGAAAACTTTAGTAATCTGTTTTTGGCAGCGCAGTGTGTTTCAGAAGTCAAGAAGAGAAATGATATTGCTGCTATTGCTAGTAAGTTGCGCGATCGAGTCAAAGAGTTAACTAAATACGAAAATAGCAGTGCTTCTACACCTCAAGAATATGACAACCTAGTTTATGAAATTCGCAGACAAGCAGTAGCAGCAGTTGCAGCAACTTGGAAATATGACCCCGAAACCTCACCTTGGCTCAAACAAGTCGCTCAATTTGACAATAATTGGACTGTGCGAAAAGCAGCAGTTCAAGAATTAGCGCGCGGGTGGAAAGATGACCCCGAAACCTCACCTTGGCTCAAACAAATTGCTAAAAGTGACAAAAATTGGCTTGTGGGAAAAGCAGCAGTTCAAGAATTAGCACGCGGTTGGAAAAGTGACCCCAAAACCTCACCTTGGCTCAAACAAATTGCTAAAAGTGACAATATTTTTATTGTGCGAGAAGCAGCAGTTCAAGAATTAGCACGCGGCTGGAAAGATGACCCCGAAACCTTATATTGGCTAAAACAAATCGCTCAATTTGACGATGATAGAAATGTGCGAAAAGTAGCAGTTCAAGAATTAGCGCGAGGCTGGAAAGATGAACCAGAAACCTCACCTTGGCTCAAACAACGCGCTCAATCTGACGATGATGGGGATGTGCGACAAGCAGCAGTTCAAGAATTAGCACGCGGCTGGAAAGATGACCCAAAAACCTTACCTTGGCTAAAACAAAGCGCTCAATTTGACGATGATAGAAATGTGCGATGTGCAGCAGTTCAAGAATTAGCCGGTGGCTGGAAAGATGACCCAGAAACCTTACCTATTCTCAAACAACTCGCTCAATATGACAATAATAGGGATGTGCGATGTACAGCAGTTAAAGAATTAGCAGGTGGCTGGAAAGATGACGCAGAAACCTTACCTATCCTCAAACAACGCGCTCAATTTGATGATGACAAGTATGTGCGATGTGCAGCAGTTCAAGAATTAGCTCGCTGGTGTAAAGAGGACTCCGAAATATTTGAATTATTGTGCGATATTGCTATTAATGACCCCGCTTATCACGACTATGATTGGCAAATTAGCCCCCGGCAAACAGCTCTTGCAGATATTATTGAGCTATATCCCGATCGCCCTGAGACGTTAGAACTTGTGCGCGATCGGGCCCAGAACGATCGCGACCAAATCCTGCGTGAATTTGCCCAGCAAAAATTGGCAGAATTAGAGCGCCAATGAGCGATCGCCTTTATTAGCGATCGCCTTTTCTGCATTAACGTCAACCTCATCAACTTGTAAACTTTCATTCCGCCGCCAAAACTCATCCAGCAACTGAAAAAAATACTCAAATCCCTCCCTTTCATCCACTGAATAAAGCATGATAATTTTCGCCCAAGAATTCACCGACTGTACATTAAAGCGTTTCTGCAACCAAGGCTGAAACTCCCCATAAAACTCATTTTCCTGTTCACTTGGCTCAATCCCAAATTCTCGCCTAGCTGTTTTATAGCCAGCCAAAAACATAAACAAATCGTTAAGTGAAGATTTCCCAATGTACATCCCCGGTCTAGCTTTTATCTTTTCTAGAATATCAAATAATCCACTCATTTTGACCTCTAATTTTAACCAACAGTTCTATTTTACAATTTTTCTATTTCTTCTACAACAAATTGGTCGCTAGGAGAGTGAAAATCCTTAACCCACTCTTCTTTTAACATTCCATCTGTTGAGAGATTATCAAACACTAGACCTCGAACTTCTACCCCGTAATGTTTGCCGTTAACTGTAATCGATTCTGTAATTCCCTGACTTTCTAGACGTTCGCTGATGATATAATCCTCATCCTGATACTTTGTTCTCAGTCTGAGAATCTTTCCCTGAATCCCTTGTTGTTCTAGCCATTCTATAACAGCAGCAGCACAGCGATCGCATTCAAGAATTTTAAATTGACTGACTATATTTCCAATCTCTCGATAAATCTCTAAACTTGACAAATAGCTCATCTCTTTACCAAGAGCTTAGACAAATAGACATCTCCAACAATTCCGGCGGGGTAGACATCTTGCCTGCCCTTGACTGGCTGTTCACTAGATGTCTAATAATATAATACTCTAGCATAAAATAGCGCTCGCTCTTGATGTGATATAAATAAAAAAAGGAAAAACAAAATTATGACTGTAGCCACTAAAATACCCAAGCCTACGCCGAAATAGTTGAGTTCTCGGCCGCCGGCACAAATCCCGAAAGCATTATCAACTTTCAACTATCCGAAGAAGCCAAAGAACATATCGCTGACCTAATTTATCAACATAATAATTGAGTGATATATCTTAACTTTTGAAAAATTTAAAACCGCTATTATAAATAGTATAATTAAGCTGAGATACTTCTCGGAGACAACCACTATGCAAGTCACAACCGCAGAAATCATTTATCCTTCCAGCGACGGTCAGCCGATGGCAGAAAGCACCATTCAATACGAATTAATTGTCAAAATTAAAGAAGGTTGCGAATCGCTGTTTAAGAATGACCCAAACGTTTTTGTAGCAGCCGATTTACTCTGGTATCCCCTTGAGGGCAGACCCGATATTTCTCAAGCACCAGATACAATGGTAATATTTGGTAGACCAAAAGGCGATCGCCGTTCCTACCTACAATTTGGAGAAGATAATATCCCTCCCCAAGTCGTCTTTGAGATTCGCTCCCACAACGACAGCAATACAAAAATGCACAAAAAACTTTCATTTTACAATCGCTATGGAGTTGAGGAATATTACCTTTACGACCCCGAAATCAATGAGTTGGAAGGTTGGCAAAGAATTGAAGGAAGCTTAGAACCAATTGAACCGATGGAAGGATGGATAAGTCCTAGACTGGGAGTGCGGTTTGAGTTGCCAGAATCAGGGTTAGAAATTTATAAACCTGATGGAGAAAAGTTTCTTTCCCCTGCTGAAATGAATGCAGAGCGACTACTAGAGCGAGAGCGTGCCGAACGTTTAGCCGCCAAACTGCGCGAATTGAACATCGACCCAGATAGCATCTAAGCCCAAACAACGAGTAGAAACCCGGTTTTTCAAACAAATCGGGTTGCTGCGGATTGCAGTTATTTATTCTTTTAGGATTTACGCATCAAGACCAAAGAAACCGGGTTTTTTGCGGTTTTGCTGACTGTAACAAAGTATTATCGTAAAAACCCGGTTTCTGACCGCCCGTGCGTAAGTCTTATTCTTTTAACGGCGAATCGGAAATTTGGTCGATCGCCCCCAGCTCAAATTACACATACTACAATATATAATACAGAGATTGGAGCCAAAATGCTTGGAGCTCAAAAGAATCCTAATCGCGGCCCCATGAATGTGCAAAAATACTGAAGCAAACATTACTAAACTCTGCACGGAGCAATTGCTGTGGACTCCAGATACAACCCCCAATCCATAGAAGAAAAATGGCAGCAGATATGGGCTGAGCAAAACTTAGACCAAATGCCAGAAGATACCGAAAAGCCTAAATTTTATGCCTTATCCATGTTCCCCTACCCGTCGGGAAACCTGCACATGGGCCACGTCCGCAACTACACAATCATCGATGTAATTGCCAGACTCAAGCGAATGCAAGGCTATCGCGTACTCAATCCGATGGGATGGGACGCTTTTGGTTTGCCGGCAGAAAATGCAGCCATCGAACGCGGAATTCCCCCCGCAAAATGGACGTATGAAAATATTGCCCAAATGAAAGGCTTATTTCAGCGGCTGGGCATTTCCTTTGATTGGACAAAAGAAGTTACAACCTGTTCTCCCGATTATTATCGGTGGACTCAGTGGCTGTTCTTGCAATTTTTAGAAGCAGGATTAGCTTATCAAAAAGAAGCAGCAGTTAATTGGGATCCCATCGACCAAACAGTCTTAGCCAACGAACAAGTAGACAACGAAGGTCGTTCTTGGCGTTCCGGCGCGAAAGTCGAGCGCAAATTATTGCGGCAGTGGTTCCTCAAAATTACCGATTACGCCGAACAGTTATTAAACGACTTAGACAAATTGCCAAATTGGCCCGAAAGAGTCAAATTAATGCAAGCCAATTGGATTGGCAAATCAGTCGGTGCTTACTTGGAATTTCCGATTGTGGGAATGGATGAAAAAATCGCCGTTTTTACCACTCGCCCCGATACAGTTTATGGCGTTAGTTACCTTGTTTTAGCGCCAGAACATCCGTTAACCGCGCGCGTGACCACCGAAGACCAAAAAGCTGCTGCAGACACCTTCATCAAAGAAGTTGCACTGCAAAGCGAGATCGATCGCACCGCCGAAGACAAACCAAAGCGCGGCATCCCCACAGGCGGCAAAGCAATCAACCCTTTCAGCGGCGAAGAAATCCCGATTTGGATTGCCGATTACGTACTGTACGAATACGGCACCGGCGCAGTGATGGGAGTACCAGCCCACGACACGCGAGATTTCAAATTTGCCACTGAATATCAACTGCCAATTAAAATAGTAATTGTGGATGATGATGAAACTCCGCTGACCGAAGCTTACACCGAACCAGGAATTATGATTAATTCCGAAAGCTTCAACGGCATGGATTCAATTAAAGGTAAATCCGCAATTATTGAAGCTGCCGAAAGTTCTGGTTGTGGCAAAGCGCGAGTGCAATATCGCTTGAGAGATTGGCTAATTTCTCGACAGCGTTATTGGGGTGCTCCGATTCCAGTAATTCACTGTCCCAACTGCGGAACAGTCCCCGTCCCCCAATCGGATTTACCCGTATTGTTGCCGGAAAATGTAGAATTTACTGGCAAAGGTTCGCCCTTGGCAAAAATGGCAGAATGGGTAAACGTTGCGTGTCCGAGTTGCGGTACTCCAGCGCAGCGCGAAACGGATACGATGGATACTTTTATGGATTCATCGTGGTATTTTTTGCGCTATCCTGATGCTCAAAATCAAGAGCAAGTCTTTGATTCGGCGAAAACGAACGATTGGATGCCGATAGATCAATATGTCGGCGGTATCGAACACGCAATCCTGCATTTGCTGTATTCCCGGTTTTTTACAAAGGTTTTGCGCGATCGGGGTTTAATCAATTGTGACGAACCATTTAAACGCCTGTTAACTCAAGGCATGGTGCAAGCAAAAGCCTACAAAAATCCTGTGACTGGCAAATACGTTGCCGCATCAGATGTAGACCCAGAAAATCCTAAAGATCCGCAAACGGGCGCAGTTTTGGAAGTCTTCTATGAAAAGATGTCCAAATCTAAATACAACGGTGTTGACCCCTTGGAAGTTATGGGGAAATACGGGGTAGATACGGCGCGAATGTTTATTTTATTCAAAGCGCCGCCAGAGAAGGATTTGGAGTGGGACGACGCAGATGTGGAAGGGCAATTCCGCTTTTTAAATCGCGTTTGGCGCTTGGTGACAGAGTTTGCCTCACTCCCCCCAGCCCCCCCTACTCAAGAGGGAGAAAAAGAGGTGTTGAGCAAAGCTGAGAAAGATTTGCGGCGGGCGATTCACACTGCAATTAAGGAAGTTCGAGAAGATTTGGAGGGCGAGTATCAGTTTAATACTGCTGTTTCCGAAATGATGAAGTTGAACAATGCGCTGGCTGATGCTAAATGTAAGGATTCGCCTGTTTATGCAGAGGGAATTAACACTTTAATTTTGCTGTTAGCGCCTTTTTCACCACATATCGCTGATGAATTGTGGCATTTGATTGGTAACAGCGAATCCGTGCATACGCAGAGTTGGCCGGTTGCCGATCCATCTGCTTTAATTACCGATGAAATTACGCTGGTAATTCAAGTTATGGGGAAAACTCGCGGCACAATTCAAGTGCCTTCTGGTGCTGATAAAGCTGCTTTGGAAAAGTTTGCTCGCGAGTCGGAATTGGCTAAGCGTCACCTGGAAGGTAAGGAGATTAAAAAGGTAATTGTGGTTCCTGGAAAGTTGGTAAATTTCGTGGTAGCTGGATAAAGATGAGAAACCCGGCTTATCCAAAAAACCGGGTTTCTGAGACTTGCAGTTCAGAAATAGCGAACAAAACAATGAGCCAGCTAAAAATTAGAAAACGGCGCTTTTTGAGATGGCTATTGTCTTTAGTAAAATTTTGGGCGATCGCCTACACAGCTTTCTGTATACTCTTGTTTATTCTGCAAACTCGTTTGATCTTTCGGCCAACACCTGAAATCGCCAAAACACCGGATGCTTTTAACATCGCTTACCAAGAAGTTTGGTTGCCAGTTAAAGCTCGACCCAAAATTGAAAAACTTCACGGTTGGTGGCTGCCAGCCGCAAATCAACAATCATTAGGAACCCTATTGTACCTGCACGGCAAGGGTTTTAACATCGGCACGAATATCAATCAATCTTACCGCTTTCGGGAATTGGGTTTTTCTGTATTGCTGATTGATTACCGGGGTTACGGCCGCAGTCAAGGCAGTTTTCCCAGCGAAGCGCGGATCTATGAAGATGCGGAAACAGCTTATAATTATTTAGTCAAACAGCGGCAATTGTCGCCTAGCGAAATCTTTTTGTACGGTCATTCACTAGGAGGTGCTGTTGCTGTAGAATTAGCAGTCAGACATCCAGAAGCAGCGGGATTAATCGTTCAAAGTTCGTTCACTTCCATGCTGAATATGGTAGAACGCTACAGTATAATGCGACTATTTCCATCGAGGCTGTTGCTGACACAAAAATTTGATTCTTTGAATAAAGTTAAATTGCTGAAAATTCCGGTTTTGTTCGCCCACGGAACCGCTGACCCTCTGATTCCGGCGGCGATGAGTGAAAAGTTATATGCTGCTGCTGGTGAACCCAAGCAAATTTTGCTGGTTCCTAATGCTAAGCATAATAATGGAGATGCTTTTTTTAACAGCAGCGAATACCGCCAAACTCTTGTTGATTTTGCAAAAAAATCTAGAATTAGATGAATAAACCTCTTGATAAAGTAGAAAAAATATTGTAATGATCTGCGTTTGTCTGTGTTGATCTGCCTTAGATCTGCGGTTTTCGTATTTATCAAAAACTTAGGCAATAACTATCATCAAGATTACACGCAATCTCTGTAAATTATTTCTATTTTATCTCCAACTTCTAGCTGCAAAACGGATTCAGCGCTGCCGCCATTAACGGCAATTTCTAGCCAACCGTCAGAACCAATTATGGCAATTAAATCCCCTGGCTTGCTGTCGCTATATGTCTTACCGCTGGGGATGCGAATTGGATCGCAACTATTGCTAATTATCACTGACCAATTGTTAGATACAATGCAATTATTCGGGATATTAGTAATTAAATTGCCGAAGCGATCGACATACTGAACGCAACCTACCGCACCTGTGGCTGTAACGGTGCAATTTGGTATCTGTAGCTGCACTAAACTCGTAGGGTGTACCGCCCTTCCCAACTCTTCTAGCGGCACCCCATTCGCCAAATGAGCGCCCGCTGTGGCGAAAATATCGCGACCGTGAAAGGTGCTGCTGGGTTCGGGTGTACGCCAATATTGCGAATTCGTCAACTCCACAGCGGCGATCCTCTTCGAGGGCTTCGCTAACGCACTTTCCCGACTCAACACCCCGCTAAACAACCCGTTATCGGGCCCCACCAGCCAGCAATTAGCACATTTAACCGCAATCCCGCGTCTCTTGCTACCCACACCCGGATCGACGACAGCAATGTGTACGGTTTCCGGTGGAAAATAAGCAAAAGCAGTCATCAAACAAAACCTCGCCGCGGCAATATTTTGGGAGGGTATTTGGTGCGTAATGTCAATCACTTTTAACTGCGGGTTGATTTGGGCGATCGCACCTTTCATCACTCCCACATAAACATCACTCAACCCAAAATCCGTCAGCAGAGTTATAATTCTATTTTTAGACATAGATCCAAAGGTAAGAATATGGTAGCGCAGTGGGAAAACTTTCTGCAAAACTTAGGAGAATGGCACGGTTCCTTCACTCAGCTATCAACGCGGGGAGAGGTAATTAAAGATACTCCCAGCATTATTTCTCTCGAAGGACTCAACGACAACAAAACTGTGCGCTTGAAACTGCGGCGTTTCTCCCCAAATCCTAGCGGTGTCGGCGAACCAGAAGTCAGCGAACTTGTTCGAGAATATCAGAGTTTGGGACGAGATATCTTATTTTTTGAAAATGGAAATTTTTGTCAGGGTACTATTCAATTAGCGCCTTATTCTGAGTCTGGGGCCGAGTTTGGTTTTATCTACAACTATCGCAGGTTGCGCTTCGTTCAACTCTACAATATTGACGGCAATTTATCCAAACTTACCTTAATTCGCGAAAAGCACCTTGATAAAAATATCCCCGAACGTCCGCCTTTAACTGTTGATGCTTTGCTGGGAGAATGGCAGGGCGAGGCCGTGACAATGTATCCAGATTATCGTCATCCTGATTCCTATTCTACCAATTTACAATTGCATTTGCAAAATGGCGATCGGCTAGTACAGAAAATCACTTTTGGCAATAATGCTAATGTTATCAGTTCTAGCGGCAGCATTGACGGTTCTGCGATTAATTTTAACGAAGGTTCAACGCCCGTGCAAGTTTTGCTGCTTCCCGATGGCGGTTCTTGCACTTGTCCGGTGAAAGTTGAATTCAGAAAACCTATCTTTTTTGAGGCCGGTTGGTTGGTAGAACCTGACTTGCGATTTCGGATGATTCGCAGTTACAATGACAAAGGTGAATGGGTCAGTTTGACTTTAGTTACTGAACGGAAAATTAGTCATTAGTCATTAGTCATTAGTCATTAGTCATTAGTCATTAGTCATTAGTCATTAGTCATTAGTCAGTAGTCATTAGTTAGTAGGGGCGGGTTGATCGCGTAATCCTCGCATCCGGCACGCAATCTCCGAACAAAACCCGCCCCGCTTTACGACAAACGAAAGTTGATATA
>NZ_JAUBTN010000021.1:0-44891 GCF_036705055.1 Microcoleus sp. CZ3-B2
CATTAGTCATTAGTCATTAGTCATTAGTCATTAGTCATTAGTCATTAGTCATTAGTCATTAGTCATTAGTCATCAGTGCTGTCGCCTCCGAGCTTTCCGTACAACGTCATCAGGAAGAAGGAAGAAGCGATGGCTGTCACAAGCTGGCTATGCCAATTTCCCACTAAATTTAATAAAGTAGCAAAAATAGCAGAAGTTTCTCTCAAGTATGCCCATCTATCTTTCAGCGCTACTGTTCGGGACATCGTTGAAGCAAGTCACAACGGTGATTTTTTTTTTGACCGCAGATGATAGCAGATTAACGCAGATTATTTTGAGGATTTCTGGGTTTATTTGCGATATTTTTCCTTCTGCATATTCTTTTTGACAACCCACAATATAAACCAAATAACAATAATCACCACAACTATTTTGGAAACCGGGTCTAGATATTCCTCTACCAGCGTATAATTTTGCCCTAGTTTATATCCGGCAAAAGTCAGGAAACTTACCCATAAAAGAGTGCCTCCTGTTGAGTATAGTAAAAAAGGAATTAAAGGCATATTATTGATGCCAGCGGGCAGGGAAATCAGGGTGCGAACTCCCGGTACGAGGCGACACAAAAATACGGCTTTGTTGCCGTGTCTGGTAAACCATCTATTTGCTTTGTCAATATCGGCGCCGGATACTGCGATCCATTTGCCGTATTTGTCGGCTAAATCCCTCAAGCGTTCTTCGCTCAATAATTTACCCGCATAGTACCAGGGAAGGGCTCCCAGAATTGTACCGATCGTACCTGCTGCGATCGCCGGTGACAACTGCATATCGCCCTTGAATGCGGTGAATCCTGCCAGGGGCATAATCAATTCTGAGGGTATGGGCGGGAAAAGGTTTTCCAAAAACATCAATAGGCCTATTCCCAGATAGCCCATCGACTCCATTGTGCTAGTTATCCATTCAACCATTTTGATTTAATAATTGGTAAGAGGTACAGTCATTAGTCATTAGTCATTAGTCATTAGTCATTAGTCATGTTTTTGTGTCTCAGAAAGTCCAACGTCCAACGTCATGTTTTGCCAGCTTAAGAGTTCGCGAACGTTATTAGTTATCAGGAAGAAGTCATCAGGAAGAATAAACAATGAATTGCTCGTTCCCAGGCAAAGCCTGGGAACGCATATATAGAATAGAGGCTCGGCCTCGACTCCGAACCAGGGATGTAGAGCCTCCGTCTATTCATTCCTAGGCTCGGCCTAGGAACGAGGAGCTATGATTAAGTTCCCGAAGTCCAGGAGTTGGTGTACTCAATTTGCTCGGCTGTCAAGGTATCAATGTGAATTCCCATTGCTTCCAATTTGAGACGCGCAATTTCCTTGTCAACATCAACAGGAATTGAATGAATTCCTGCTTCTAACTTGCCTTGGTTTTTGACTAGATATTCAGTGGCTAAAGCTTGGTTAGCAAAGCTCATATCCATGACGGCGCTAGGATGTCCTTCGGCTGCTGCCAAGTTGATCAAACGGCCTTCGCCCAAGACAATAACCGACTTGCCATTGTTGAGGCGGTATTCTTGGGTGAAAGAGCGAACTGTTTTCACGTCGGTGCTTTTTGCGCCGAGGGATTTGAGGTCGATTTCAATGTCAAAGTGACCGGAATTGCAAACCATTGCGCCATCTTTCATGGTGTCGAAATGTTCGGCACGGATGACGTGTTTGTTGCCGGTAACGGTGATGAAGATATCGCCGACTTGTGCTGCTTCGTCCATTGGCATGACGCGGAAACCGTCCATCACTGCTTCGATCGCCCGAATCGGATCGATTTCGGTGACAATTACGTTAGCGCCCATGCCGCGGGCGCGCAGTGCCGTGCCTTTGCCGCACCAGCCGTAACCTGCAACCACAATATTTTTGCCGGCCAACAAGATGTTGGTAGCCCGGATAATGCCATCTAGGGTAGATTGACCGGTGCCGTAGCGGTTGTCGAAGAAGTGCTTGGTGTCTGCGTCGTTGACGTTCATGGCGGGGAAAGTCAGCACGCCGTCTTTCAACATGGCCCGCAGGCGCACGATGCCGGTGGTGGTTTCTTCGGTGGTTCCGATCAAGTCGGCAATTTGGTTCGGGCGGTGCTGGATCAGGGCTGCTACTACGTCGCTGCCGTCGTCGATGATGATGTTGGGGCGGTGGTCGAGGGCTGTGTTAACGTGCCGTTCGTAGGTAGCCGCGTCTTCTCCTCTGAGGGCGAAGACGGAAATGCCGTAGTCTTCAACTAAGCAAGCGGCTACGTCATCTTGGGTGCTTAAGGGGTTGCTAGCGATGAGTAGAGCGTCTGCGCCGCCCATTTTCAGGGCGATCGCCAAATGGGCTGTTTCTGTGGTTACGTGGCAGCAAGCTGAAATACGGATGCCTGCGAAGGGCTTTTCTTTAGCGAAGCGTTCTTGAATTTGGCGCAATACTGGCATTTCGCGGCCGGCCCACTCGATGCGTTGCTTCCCCAAGGGGGCGAGGGACAAGTCTTTTACTTCGTGTTTAATCTTGACGGATGTAGCTACCATGTATGTTATTTTCCAGAAATCATCAAACTCTGTTAGTTTTAGCAGATTTACCTATCTGCGGGCAAGTGCTAGGATTTTATTCGATCGCCCTGCACGCTGCTAATCTTAAATTTTGATGGTATTCGATCGACCAATTTGCGATCGTAGCCGGGGTTCACCAGCACAGCAGAGTCAGTCAATTTTAGATTAAAAAATTGAATAATCAGAGATTTACTCCACAGATGGATCTGGGATATTTAAATGTGGCAGACAATTTCGGTCTAGGGCGGAGTCAATCTTTTTTGTCAGCGCGGCGTTCTTGGACTATATGAATAATCGAAGGCACAAAAGAAAGTACAATTATTCCGCAAACAATCGGCAGTAAATATTCATCAACTCTCTCAGGAGGAATCATCTTTCCCAAATAGAAACCCATCAGCGTTAACCCCACCGTCCACAAAAACCCACCGATCAGGTTATAAAACATAAAAGTTTTGTATTTCATTGCCGCCACTCCCGCCACTATCGGGGCAAATGTGCGGACAATTAGCGTAAATCTCGCCAGTACAACAGCTTTTTGACCGTGTTTTTCGTAAAAATTTTCGGTTTTTTCTAAATATTCTTTTTTAAACAGCCACGAATCTTCCTGATTAAATAAGCGGCGACCCCAACGGTGTCCGGTTGCATAGCCAACATTATCGCCAGCCACAGCGCAGACAAAACACCCAAAAATTAGCGTCCAAATATTCATAGAGTTGGGCCCGGACGCTACAATTCCAGCAGCAAACAACAAGCTGTCTCCCGGCAGAAAAAAACCGAACAGCAATCCAGATTCGGCGAACACAATACCCCAAATTCCCAAATAACCGAAGGTTTTAATCAGTTGCTGCAAATCAAAATTCATTTTTTTGTTTTTCCGGGGAATTAACTAATATCATGTCCGCTCGATTAATAAACAGTAGATAATGGATTCTTTCGATATAGTTATCGGCTATTGCACCCTCCCGAAGCACCGGTGCGCCGGACAAAAACTAGGGCGGCGGTGGCGATTCAAGCGTCGTGAGGTATGCCCTATGCCGGATAGTACCTCATTTTTCGCTTGAAAGGCTATTCGTACACCATTCTCAATAAACTTATAAAAACCGTGTTTCTGAACGAGAGATATAGGCTTTGATGCTATATCTTCGGTCAGAAACACGGTTTTTGCCACAGGTGCAATATCTCAGTTCGATCGAACACTTGAGGACGATTGACACTCCCCGACCTAAAGGTGCGGGGATTCTTGAATGAATCCTAGAACTCTCAAAGGCATTGTCAAAATACCTCTACGCGCTCAAAACAACTACCCAAAAGGTGCTGCAATTACGCCTACTTTTAAATTATGTTTGCTTTCATAGTTCATCACTTGCGCCAGTTAGGTACGCTTCACACTCTGCCGTTATTTGTCAGTTATACAGGCTTACTACTCATTAACGAGTGCAGTGGCTCACTGTTCCGGGATTTCTCCGATAAAGAGAGTGTTTCAACACGTAGATGCTTGTTTTACTTGCAATCTAATTCTACAGCAATCTACTAGAATAAACCACAACGGATCAAACAATACGGGAAACTAAAGAATAAATTCTGCAATTAAAGCCATCCTAGAAGGACGGGGCTTCAACCCAGCTTTTTGGTGAGTTTTGAATTTTGAATTTTGAGTTGGGAGATTGGGAGAGTGGGAGAGTGGCAAAAATCCTCTTTTTTCCGACTTCACGCTTCACGACTTCCATTTCTATTCTTCATTCAAGCAAAAGGCGAGCCGATTTCCTATCAGCGCGCCTGCCGGTTATATGATTGCTTGTTAAACGGAATGTAGTCGGTCGTCCCCGTTGAAACACAATTAGGAAGCTGCTTTGCTAGCGCGGCGACGGCGTGCTGCAATTAATCCGCCCAAGCCTAGAGCCAAACCAGTCATTGTCATCGGTTCGGGAACTGTTGCGCTGACGGTGAAGTCTTGGAAGTCTTTGTCGTTACCGTTACCGGCATCGTCAAAGCCGATGGTTGCGCCGTTCAACAGAGAACTGGCTCCGTTTGTGTAATTTTTAGCAGCTTTGAAGGTGTTCGTTGTGTCTTTGTCGAGTGCGTTCAAAAGTGACGACCCGCCAAACACGGCTTGCTGCTTCTTGCCGACGTTCAAGGAAGAGGTTGAGTAGACAGTGCCCGCGCTAGCGCCATTGTAGAGGCTGCTGAGTCCCAAACTGTAAACTTTATTTGCCAGGAATTGAAACGTTACGGGGCCTGAAGCGACTGTATTGCCGGAGGTTCCTCTCCATTCGTTAGAGTCACCGTTGTCTGAGGATTTAGTTTCCGAGAACAGTGTGCTGACTAGAGATGCCACCGAGTTGTTTACTTCGTAGACTCCCAAAGAGGAGGTATACGCACCGTGAGATTCTAGGAAGTTAAATGTGACATTTGTATCTTCGTTGAAGCTGATGCCGTTGGTGCCAAAGGAGAAGGCATGAGCTGGAGCTGCTGCGCCCAACATAGCTGTGACGGCTGCGGTAGCTGTTAGGGCGGATAAAATTTTGGTATTCATAATCTGATTCCTTTTGTGCGACTGCTTCAATAATTCAATTATGCAATACTTTTTGGTGTTTGTGGCACTTGAGGTGAATTTTGACAGACTCTTTATGAAGGCTTTACACATCCTTTACAAATGCTGTCTGTCCCATTGGCATTCAGGGGGATCGCTCCTTAAAAGCACACAAAATAATTATAACTATTGTGGCTTGAAACCTTGCTGTAGCAAGCAGGGAGGCGTGGCACTGCCAATTTTATTTGGGTCTGGTTTATGCTGATTTTTTATTTTAGTCACCGTCCGGGCGATCGACAACTAACACTTACGTATAAACACGGGGAGACGCGCGCCAACGGAGAGTTGAAAAAGCTTGGTATTAACCATAAACTGGGAATCTTTGTTGTTTTGGGACTTGTGTAGGGGAGTGCAAGTAGTCGATCTATCGGGCAAATTACGTACAAGCTACGATCGCCCTAGTTTACGTATTTTGCTTCAATTTAAGGGTTTCGGGGCTGTGAGAAAGCTCAAAGGTGCGATCGAGAGGAGATGAATGCAGGTTTAAGCGGTCAAAAAGCGAATTACCTCTCAACAAATATCCTATGTAGAAAGTCTGGGGAAGGCCTAATTGCGATCGACTGCATCAAAACAAACCGCTGTAGCGTTCCTCGGCCCAAGGTTCGCCCCTGCGGTGGTAGCCGTTGCGTTCCCAAAACCCGAGTTGTTCGGCTTCTGTAAACTCTAGGCCGTTAATCCATTTCGCGCTTTTCCAGGCGTAGAGGTGGGGGACTACCAGCCGCATCGGGCCGCCGTGGTCTGGGGACAGGGGTTCGCCGAAGACGGTGTGGGCGAAAAAGTTTTCTTCTCGGATCAAGTCGGCGATCGCAATGTTGGTGGTGTAGTCGCCGTAGCAGTGTTCGAGGACGTACATAGCCGAGCGAGCGACTTCTACATAGTTCATAAAATCTGTGACTTTGACTCCAGTCCACTGCACGTCGAGTTTTGACCACCGGGTGACGCAGTGAAAATCGGCAGTAAAGTTGCTTTGGGGCATGGCCTGGAAGTCTGACCAAGTGAAGGTTTTTGGTTTTACCAATCCCCAAACTTTAAATTCCCAACTCTCAATGCTGACAGAGGGTGTATCCCCGTAAGTCAGCACGGGAAAGCCGTTGGCGAGGTATTGGCCCGGAGGGACGCGATCGCTTTTTTCTGGTTCGGGCTTGCGAAAAAATTTGCCTTGCATTGATTGGCGCTCTACAGTAACTGACTGCAATCCTCAGTATATAGCGGTTCTCAAAAAAGTGAGGTCTACCCTATGCCCACGGAGGCCACGGAGGCCACGGAGCCCTATGCCGGATAGTACCTCATATAAGAGCTTGAAAAGCTATATGCAAATCAGGGCCCATCACAATTCATCACTACTTATTCACACTAAAAAATACGCATATTTTACCTGATTCCCACTTAAATCTGCCTTTGGATAGATCTTTGGCTAAAAATTAAAAAAATCTTGTTTTTGCTTATTAATTCTTTAACCTTAAATTTTATCGCAATTAATGGTGCCTTGCCTAAAATTTGATGTATCGTTACAATAGGCTCATATTTCAAATATCAAAAATAGATGAGGTAAAAACCATGCTCGTAAGTTGCTTGATTCCGTTGACTGTCTGCTTGATTGCTTGGTGGGTGACTGCCGGGACTGACAACAGAACGCTAGACGGGATTCCGGCTCCGCTAGCTGCAATTGTTGGAGTGTGTTCGTTAATTTGGTTGGTGGCGGTGTGTCCTTGGCCTATTAAACTCGCTTTAGTTGTGGCGGTGCTGATTGTGGCTAGAGCTTACCTGCAAAATATTTTGAATGCAGGCTGAATTTTTAGGGCGACGGCTTTTAGATTTGCCGAAGCTCTATTGTCGGGTGCTACGACTTGGTGGTTGAAATTTTCACTATATTTTTACAGGGTCGCAACGAAAGAAACAACCCCAAAATTGGTGAAATTCAAGTTAGATATTTCGGTTAAAAATTAGAAGATAAAGCTTGTGGTTCGAGCGGAGACAATATAACGTGCGCCACAAGCATCCTACTACATATTGAGCGAGTAAAATGGCGAGCTGTTAAATTGGTAAGCGATTGATATCTTTATTAGAACCAATTACTACCATCACCTCGCCCTTGCTCAAACGTTGGCTCGGCTGCGGATTGATCTCGAACTTGTCGGTGCGACCGACTGCTAGCAAGTTCAAACCATACCTGCGCCGGAGTTCCAAATCCGAAATTGTTTTACCGTCAAACTTTTCTGGAACGAGCAACTCAACTATGCTGTGATCTGGGTCGAGATCAAAGCGTTCTAAAATGCTGGGTTTTGTAAGAATTCGGGCCAAAGAGTGGCCCATTTCTCGTTCTGGAAAAACCACATGATCTGCGCCGACTTTTTTCAAAATTTTCAAGTGAGTTTCCGAGGAAGCTTTAGCTATTACGTGACTTACCCCGCCTTCCTTAAGATTTAGGGTGGTGGTAATGCTTTCTGCTAGGTAATTGCCGATCGCCACAATCACCGTTTCAAATTCAAATATACCTGCTCCCCTAAGAGCGCTAGGCTCAGTAGAATCTAACTGTAAAACGTGAGCAGCTATACGATCGTTCAAAGCTTGAGCTACTTTTTTTTCGTCGGTGTCAACCGCGAGAACTTCGTAACCCAAGTCATGCAGGGTCGAACACACAGCTTTGCCAAAGCGTCCCAAACCAATAACTGCAAACTGCTTGTTATCGACGCGCAAACCGCTAAAAAAATTCAAAGATGACAGGTTCACTCAATATCCAGCGCTGAAAGTCTTGCTTTTTAAATTGTCGCAAAGACAGCGCCGCCTCCTTTTGATTTGTGACTAAATAGTAAAAGTTGATTTGGGTTGTCACCCATTGTTTAGATTATCAGGAAGTAGGCAGGATTTTTTTATCCCACTAACAAACTTTCCTCAGCATACTTAAAAGACCTGGGTTTTGGGTCGCCGAATGCAGCGCTCATCAGCAGCAGCACTCCAACCCGACCTATGTACATTGTAGCAATCAAAATCAACTTACCGATCGCTGAAAGCTTGGCTGTAATCCCTGTGGAAAGACCGACCGTGGCAAAAGCTGAAACTGCTTCATACAGCGCTGCGATAAATTCTACTTGGGGATTGGTCAGCTCGATTAAAATTGCAGATGTGAACGCGACCAACAGGGAACCGAAGACTACGCTAATGGTTTTCAGAATCATTGCTGGCGGGATTTGACGCTGATAGCACTCCACATCTTCCTGACCTTCGATAACTGCTGTGGTACAGCAAAACAATATCCTAAAAGTTGTGGTTTTGATTCCGCCGCCGGTACTGCCAGGACTGGCGCCGATAAACATCAGCGCGATAGTCAGAAATAGCGCGGCTTCGCTCATTTTGCCAATGTCAATTGTATTGAATCCCGCCGTGCGGGGAGTAACAGATTGAAACCAAGCTGCCATCACCTTTTGCGGAAAATTGAGAGGACCGAAAGTTGCTGGGTTGTTGTATTCCAGCACCAAAAAGGCTAGCGTTCCTAAAATTAAAAGAACGGCAGTTGTACTGGTAACGACTTTGAAATTTAGGGAAAAAACTGTGCAGATAGGGCTTTTGTTGAACCGATCTCGCACCCACAGGTACATTTCCATAATTACTTGATAGCCGATTCCCCCAAATATGATTAAACCGCCGACAGTGAAGTTAACAATAGGCGAATTGATGTAGCCGATCAAATTATCTGAGTAGAGGCTAAAGCCGGCGTTGTTAAAGGCATTAACGCTGTGAAATATGGCCGACCACACGCCCTCTTTAAATCCGTATTGGGGGACGAAAACCGACATCAGCAAAAACACTCCTGTTAATTCAAACAAAAGTGTTGTTGCTAGAATTGACTGCACGAGTTGTACTACGCCGGCTAGCCCGGATTTGTCGAGAGATTGTTGCAGGGCAATTTTGTCTTTCAAGCCAAAGCGGCGGCCCAATAACAGCAGCAAGAAAGTCGTGGCTGTCATGTAGCCCAAGCCTCCTATTTGCACCAGTAAAACTAGGCACAGTTGTCCCCAAAAAGAGTAATGTTTTCCGACATCCACAACCGACAAGCCTGTGACGCAAACAGCGGAAGTCGAGGTGAAGAGTGCTGTGATGGGATTGTTCCAAGTTCCATCGATTGTGGAAAAAGGCATCATCAGTAGTAGAGCACCTGCGGCGATGACGGCGAGAAAGCCCAAAGCAATGGTTCGCGAGACAGTCATTCGATTTTAGATTTTAGATTTTAGATTGTAGATTGTAGATTTTAGAGGGAATCGACAAATCGATTTGAGATTTGAGATTTTTCGATTTGAGAGGAAACCGACAAATCTATCCAGGGGTATAAATAAGGATATCTCGGTCTGGGGAATGCCGATCGACCGATCGCACCAAATCGCCACATTCCATGACAACATCGGGAAAATAACGGTAGAATTCCTTTAATAACTTGCGATCTGGCGATGACATCAACACTTTACCAGCAAATTCAGGAACTCTACGACGCTTCTAGCGGTTTGTGGGAACAGGTGTGGGGCGAACATATGCACCACGGTTACTACGGCGCGGATGGGAATTTGAAAAAAGAGCGCCGACAGGCTCAGATAGATTTGATCGAAGAATTGCTAGGCGAGGCTGGAGTACCGTCAGAGAAGGCACTCTGCGAACCTTACCGCATTTTAGATGTCGGTTGCGGAATCGGCGGTAGCACGCTTTATTTGACTCAAAAGTTTAGTTCGATCGCCCAAAATAATTTAAAGTCGGATGGTGAGGTCGATCGAGATTTTGGGCGATCGACCGCAGAAAACAAAACGGGCGCTAGCGTGATGGCCACCGGCATCACCCTGAGTCCGGTACAGGCCAACAGAGCGACTGAACGCGCTAAAATTGCAGGACTCGAAAGCAATGTTAACTTTTTAGTAGCAGATGCTTTGAATATGCCTTTTCCTGACGAGTCCTTCGACTTAGTTTGGTCCCTCGAAAGCGGCGAACATATGCCCGACAAAATTAAGTTTTTGCAGGAATGCTGTCGCGTGCTCAAGCCGGGAGGAACTTTGATGTTAGCAACTTGGTGTCACCGCCCGGTGGGAGAAACGGCGGGAGAATTAACTGATGCAGAGAGAAAGGAGTTGGCAGAAATTTACCGGGTTTATGCTTTACCTTACGTGATTTCTTTGCCGGAATATGAGGAAATTGTCCGCAGTTTGCCTTTTACAAATATTCGCAGCGCTGATTGGTCAAAAGCAGTTGCTCCGTTTTGGGATGTGGTGATCGATTCTGCTTTGACTCCGAACGCAATTTGGGGTTTGCTGACGAGCGGTTGGACGACGATTCAAGCTGCACTCGCTCTCGGATTGATGAGCCGGGGATATCAGAGCGGATTGATTCGTTTCGGACTGATTTGTGCTGTAAAATAAATCATTAGTCATTAGTCAGAAGTCATTAGTCATTAGTCATTAGTCAGAAGTCATTAGTCAGAAGTCATTAGTCATTAGTCATTAGTCATTAGTCATTAGTCATATCGTTTCCGCTTGCATCGGAATGATTGAACCTTATTAGTACACAGAGTACACAGAGTCCGAGAATATATATCTGAATCATTCCAATGCTACCGGATTTGATATCATTAGTCATTAGTCATTAGTCATTAGTTATTAGTCATTAGTTATTAGTCATTAGTGCTGTCCCCCCGCGATTTTTCCGTCCAACGTCATCAGGAAGAGGGAAGAAGGAAGAGGGTTTGGTCGATGATATTTCTGGCTGTAAGTTCAATTAAGTAAGGTGGATAATTTCCACTTTACTTAATATTATTTCTGGTGCGGGTGTGGGATTTATGGGCAACGATTCGATTGATAAGTCTTGGATTGATAAAGATAAAGATGGCTCGGCTCCGCAAAGCTGGGTGAGGGCATTTTGGGAGTTTTCTCGGCCGCATACGATTGTGGGGACTACGTTGAGCGTGCTGGCTTTGTACGCGATCGCCCAAAGCGCACAACTGTTTGTGAATCCTATATTTTTGCCCCTAGCTTGTGCTTGGTTGGCTTGCATTTGCGGCAATATTTATATTGTGGGATTGAACCAGTTAGAAGATGTGGAAATTGATAAAATCAATAAGCCGTATTTGCCGATCGCCTCTGGGGCCTTTTCTCAAAAAACAGGGGAATTAATTGTAGCTGTAACGGGAATTTTGGCAATTTTGACTGCTGTTTTGCAAGGGCCGTTTTTGCTGGCTACAGTTGGTGTTAGTTTGGCGATCGGGACTGCTTATTCTCTACCGCCAATTCGGCTGAAACGGTTTCCTTTTTGGGCGGCGCTGTGCATTTTTACGGTGCGGGGCGCGATCGTAAATCTAGGGTTATTTTTACACTTTAATTGGGTGTTGGGTTTGGGAAGGGCGAAAAGCGCTTTTTCGGGCTGGAGTTTGGATAGTGTGTCTTTTGCGATTCCTGCGGAAGTTTGGGTGCTGACGGTGTTTGTGGTGGTGTTTACTTTTGCGATCGCCATTTTCAAAGATATCCCCGATATGGAAGGCGACAAGCAATACAATATTACTACGTTTACGATTGAGCTGGGCAAGCCGGCAGTCTTTAATTTGTCTCGCTGGGTGTTGACAGTTTGCTATTTGGGCGCGACTGTGGCGGGAGTCATTGTTTTGTCTAATGTTAATTTAATATTTTTGGCAGTTTCTCATTTGACGGCTTTGGGTTTGATGTGGTTTTGGAGCGCGAAAGTTGATTTGGATGAGCAAAAAGAAATTGCGGATTTTTATCAGTTTATCTGGAAGTTGTTTTTCTTAGAATATCTGATTTTTCCAGCAGCTTGTTTGTTAGGGTAGAAGTCAGTAGTCAGTAGTCATTAGTCATTAGTTATTGGTTATTGGTTATTGGTTATTGGTTATTGGTTATTAGTTATTGGTTATTAGTTATTGGTCATCAGGAGGAAGGAGCATATAGAGTGTTTAAGAATGGTTTTTTAGAAGTGCGAAATTCCTGCTGGCTTGGATATTTTTCTGGTTTCTAGTAATATTCGGCACTTTGATGCGAAAGCTCTCTGCATAAATACTTCCAGGGAAGAAGAAAGGAAGGAATAGTTAACAAATTAGAATCAGTTGGTAATTACAAGTTAGCGAACTCCCAAACAACAAAGATAACTATGGCTTCTAAGAAAAAACTGCAAAAATCTGCCGTTAAACAGAGTGCTGAAGACTGTTTGAAAAGAGCTTGGGAACATCACCAAGCGGGGCGTTTGTTAGAAGCTGAAAATTTGTATCGGCAAATCGTAGAAGTCGAGCCGGATTCAGCAAACGTGCTTTGTTTGTTGGGAATAGCGCTGAGACAGCAGGGAAAAGTTGCTGAGGCGATCGACTTTTACGATCGCGCGATCGCCCAAAACCCCGATTTTGTAGAAGCACATTTAAATAAAGCCCATGTTTTGATGGATGTCGGCGCCACTCAAAGGGCGATCGCCAGTTACGAACAAGTTATCAAAATACAGCCAAATTCCGCACTCGCCTGCAATAAATTGGGCTGGCTCAAACAGCAATTAGGCGAAACAGACGCGGCAATTGTATATTACCAAGCAGCGCTTAAACTCGACCCAAACCTGGTTGAAGCCGCCCACAATTTAGGTAAAATCTTTACAGAAAAAAATCAATTCGACGATGCAGCGACCTGTTATTTGCACGCTTTAAAAATAAATCCTAAATTAACATATTCTCTGCTAGGATTGGGCAGAGTTTTGCAGCAACAAAATAAATTAACCGAAGCTCTCAACTGCTACCAGCAAGCTGTAGAAATAGAACCGCAAAATCCCGACGCGCAAAATAATATCGGAGCATTTTACCACGAACAAGGCAAGACAAAAGCAGCCCTAGACCACTACCGACAAGCATTAAGCTTCAAGCCTGACTTCGTGGATGCTATTAACAACCTCGGACACGCATTGGTAGATTTAGGCAATTTTCAAGAGGCTTTTTACTGTCACCGTCGAGCCTTAGAATTGCAGCCAGACAACGCCACCGCACACCTCGAATTTAGTTTAACTTTGCTGTTGTTCGGAGATTATCAGCGCGGTTTTGCTGAATACGAGTGGCGGTGGCGCACTTCGACACTACAACCGAGGCAATTTCTACAGCCGCTTTGGGATGGTTCGGATTTGCATTCTAAAACTATTTTACTGCACGTCGAGCAAGGCTTGGGCGATTCGATTCAGTTTATTCGCTACGCCCCGATTCTTCGCAGCCGAGGCGCTAAAGTCATCGTGGCTTGCTATCCAGAACTGATGCGGTTGTTTGCGACTGTTGCCGGCATTGAATATTTATCAGTTAGTTTTGAGGGTTTACCAGTATTTGACGTTCACGCACCGCTGATGAGTTTACCCAGAATTTTGGGGACAACTCTCGAAACAATACCCGCAAATATTCCTTATTTGACTCCGCCTGCTGAGTGCAAGTTTGCGCTGGCTTCTGATGCCAAATTTAAGGTGGGAATTGTGTGGGCGGGGAATCCAACCAGGCGGAAAGACAATCAGCGATCTTGCAGTTTGAGCGATTTTATTCCGTTGTTTGAAGTGGCGGGAATCGCTTTTTATAGTTTACAAAAAAACTTGTCCGAGAGCGATCGCACTTTGCTCAATCACCACTTGGTGCCGGATTTGAGCCCGCACCTGAACGACTTGGCTGATACGGCTTCTGCTATATCTCAACTGGATTTGGTGATTAGTGTCGATACTTCTGTCGCGCACTTGGCGGGTGCTTTGGGAAAACCGGTTTGGGTGCTGCTTTCTTTTGCTCCTGACTGGCGCTGGCTGCTGGATCGCGAAGACAATCCTTGGTACCCAACTGCTAGGCTTTTCCGCCAAAGTCAGCCGGAAAGTTGGGGAGAATTGTTTCAGGATGTGCAGGCTGCTTTAAGTTTGTTGGCTATCGCCAATTCTGCTGCTTATTCCGAGGATGATACTAAAAATTTGTCCATCGCAAAGACAGTCGATACTGCGGCGCTGGAAATCACAAACACTAGCTTGATTGAGGATAGCCAAAACATATTTTTGACAGCGGGCGAAGCGCTGGAAAATCGCTCCGCAGTCAAGCAATTACCAGGGATTGAAACATCTATTACTAGCGCCAATAATCGGGAAAGTTTGGTTGTTTTAGAAGATTTGTTGCAGCAAGCAGAAAAGTTAATGGAAACCGGCGATAAACCAGAGGCAAAATCTCTTTATGAACGAATCATAATTCTCGATCCAAATTGCGTGCAAGCCCGGATTAATTATGGTTTTCTCAAACAAGAAAATGGCGAGTTAGATGCAGCCATTCCGCATTACCGAGAAGCTTTAGCCCTGGCTCCAAATATTCCTCAAACAGCTTACAATTTGGCAAAAATTCTTGAGGAACAAGGTCAAGTCGCAGAGGCGATCGCACATTACGAACAAGCCCTCGTCGCCGATCCTGATTTCGTTCCCGCACTGATAAATTTAGCGGTGGCGCTGCAAGAAAAGGGCGAACTTTTAGAGGCGGTTAACCTCTACCGGCGGGCGCTGGAAATTCAGCCGCACAGTTGGGAAGCTTACAACAATCTGGCAACTGTTTTGCAAGAACAAGGGAATTTAGAAGATGCCCTAGAATATTATCACAAAGCTCTCGAATTGCTGCCGGATTTTGTCGAAGCTATTAACAATTTAGGCAGGACTTTTCTGGAAAAAGGCGCGGTAGAAGAGGCGATCGCCTGCTACAAACGGGCGATTGTTTTGAGTCCAGATCATGCTAGCGCTCACCTGAATTTATCCTTGGCTTTGTTGTTGGCGGGAGATTTGGAAAATGGTCTGGCGGAATACGAGTGGCGCTGGAAAATTAATGAATTTAAAATCGGTCATTCCTGTTTTTTGACTGGGCCGGAAAATACAGTGGCGGCGAGAGAATACCGGCCGCTGTGGGATGGTTCCGATTTGCAGGGAAAAACTATTTTGCTGCACGCCGAACAAGGTTTGGGCGATTCGATTCAGTTTGTTCGCTACGCTGCGATTGTAAAAAATAAAGGCGGTAGGGTAATTGTTGGCTGTTATCCGCAATTGCAACGTTTGTTTGCAACGGTGGACGGGATTGATTTGCTAATAGTTAGAGGCGAGCCGCTGCCGGAATTTGACGTGCAAGTGCCGATGTTGAGTTTGCCCTATGTTCTGGGTACAACGCTCGAAACAATCCCGGCAAATACTGCTTATTTATCTGGGAATGCTGGTGCTGAATTTGGGCTTTTGCCCGATCGCAATTTGAAAGTTGGGATTGTCTGGGCGGGGAATCCCAAACACCGCAAAAATATGCAGCGTTCTTGCAGTTTAAGTCAGTTTCTGCCGCTTTTGGACGTTTCGGGGGTAAGTTTTTACAGCTTGCAGAAAGAGGTTTCCCAGGCCGATCGCGCGCTGTTGGATCGAACGTCAATCGTCGATTTGAGCCCGCATTTTGGGGATTTGGCCGATACTGCTGCTGCGATCGCCGAATTGGATTTAGTGATAGCCGTCGATACCGCTGTCGCCCATTTGGCGGGCGCTTTGGGCAAACCGGTGTGGATTTTGCTGGCGTTTTCGCCGGATTGGCGGTGGCTGCTGGAGCGCGAAGACAGTCCTTGGTATCCGACGGCGCGGCTGTTTCGCCAGCCCAGCAGGGGCGACTGGGCGTCGGTTTTCGCTCTGGTGGCGCAATCTCTGGGCCGTCTGGTTTCCGCAGCCTACGTGCCTTCGGCGGCGGCGGATGCAGAGTTTCGCGAGGGGCGAAATTTGCAGATGCAGCGCAATTTTGGCGGTGCGATCGAATGTTACGAGCGGGCGCTACGGATCGATCCAAATTACGCCGCCGCCCACAGCAATTTAGGCGTTGTCAAACAGCAAAGCGGGCGCTTGACAGAGGCGATCGCGCACTACAAAAAAGCGCTAGAAATCGACCGGAATTTGGCGGAAACTGCGAGCAATTTGGGCAGCGCCCTGGCGGAAGCAGGGGAGAATGCAGAGGCGATCGCACAATACCAGCGGGCGCTGTCTTTGAACCCGAATTGCGCCGAAGCGATGATTAATTTGGGGCTGCTGCGGGAAGAAGAAGGGAATGTGGATGATGCTGTAAGGCTTTACCAGCAAGCGATTCAAGTAAATCCTGATTGCGCGGCTGCTTATTTGAATTTGGGAATTGCTTTGGAGAAACAAGGGGAGGAAGCGGGCGCGGATTACGATCGCGCGATCGCAAATTACGAACGGGCGATCGCGATCGATCCCAATTATTTCGACGCTTTGCACAACTTAGCATACGCCTCGATCCGGCAGGGCCGAGTTGCAGATGCGATCGCCTATTACGAACGAGCTCTGGCGCTGGAACCCGATTTGGCAGCAACCGATCTGGCTTTTGGGAATTGGCTGTCAAACCAAGATCGGTTAGATGAGGCTCTAGCCTTTTGCCAGCAAGCGATTCAAAAATATCCAGCCAGTGCGGGCGCTCGCTGCAATCTGGCAATTGTCCTGCACAAACAAGGTAAAATTCAAGATGCGATCGCCTGCTATCAGGAAGCTTTGAGCCTGAAATCCGACTTTCCCGAAGCTTTGAACAATCTCGCTAAAGCTTTTGAGGAAGCGGGAAACATGGCTGAGGCGATGGATTGTTACAATCGGGCGATCGAACTCAAACCCGGTTATCTCAATTCCCTCAACGGTTTGGGAAACATTCTGCACCAAGGCGGACAATTTGCAGATGCTGTCACCTATTACGATCGAGCAGTTGAATTCAATATCGCCAACCCCGAATCTCACCTAAATTTAGCTTTAGCATTGCTGCTGGCGGGAGATTTTAAACGTGGTTTTACAGAATACGAATCGCGGCTGGTTGTTGAAAAAAAACAGTTCCCGCAATACAACTTTCTCCAGCCGATTTGGGACGGCAAAGATTTGGATGGAAAAACAATTTTACTTTGCCCGGAACAGGGTTTAGGCGATGCAATTCAATTTATCCGCTACGCAGAATTAGTCAAGCAAAAAGGCGGTCGGGTAATTGTTTGGTGTTTGCCGCACTTGCACCGATTGTTTGCAGGAGTTGCGGGAATCGATCAGTTGATAATTAGTCCAGAAGCAGCGCCGGATTTTCAAGTTCGCGCGCACCTCATGAGTTTGCCGCACCTCCTGGGAACAACCTTAGAAAATATACCCGCCCAGGTTCCTTATTTAGCTCCGCCTCCCGGCGGGGAATTTACTTTCAACCAAACTGCTAATTTGAAAGTAGGAATTGTCTGGTGTGGCAATACTAACAATTCACAAAATAAAGCGCGATCGTTTCCGCTCAATTTGTTCGCCAAAATATTAGATATTCCCGGAGCAGATTTTTACAGTTTGCAAAAGGAAGTGACAGCAGAAGAACGCGCTTTGTTAGAGCAAATGCCCGTTACAGATTTAAGTTCTTATTTGCACGACTTTGCCGATACAGCGGCTGCAATATCGGCTCTGGATTTAGTCATTTCTGTAGATACTTCTGTGGCGCACTTAGCCGGTGCTTTGGGCAAACCCCTGTGGATTTTGCTGTGTTTTGTGCCAGATTGGCGGTGGATGTTGGAACGGGAAGATAGCCCTTGGTATCCGACGGCGCGACTGTTTCGTCAGTCAACAGCGCAAGATTGGGAAGGAGTTTTAGAAGTGGTTGGTTTGGCGCTCCGAGAAAGAGTTGCTCAGCATCAGGAATCTCAACCAATAATAGAAACTCAGCTTAATTTTGACTTGGCTAAGCAACAGTTCGATTTGGGAAATCTGCTGAAGTCGCAAGGAAAATTTATTGAGGCGATCGCGTATTTTGAAAATGCTTTAGTTTTGCAGCCAAATTCGGTTGAAGTCACCACCAATTTAGCGGTGACACTGCACCAAACAGGCGATTTAGCAGGGGCTGCAACATATTATCAGCGCGCAATCGAAATCGACCCTAACTGCGCTCTATCCCAAAATAACTTTGGTATTTTGCTGCAAACTCAGGGCCGTATAGACGATGCTATATCTTGTTTCCAAAAGGCGATCGCCCTAAATCCCCTTTACCTCAAAGCTCTCAACAATCTCGGCGCGATACTCCAGCAGCAGGGCAATTTGTCAAGTGCGATCGCCTGTTTTAATCAAGCACTTTCCATCAATGCCAATTACGTGCCCGCTATCGTAAATTTGGGCGCAGCCATGCAAGCAACAAATCAGCTAGAAGAAGCTAAACGCCTTTATTGTCTGTCAATTGAGATAGAACCTGACAGCGCCGCAGCGCATTATCACCTGGGAAATCTATTCTTAGAAATGCACCAATTAGATCGAGCTTTGGTCAGCTTAGAAAAAGCCATAGCCTTACAGCCAAATTATGTAGAAGCGCTGAATAACTTAGGCACTGTTTTAGAAGCAAAGCACGAAGTAGACCGGGCAATTTCATGTTACAATAAAGCTATTAGTTTCGATGAAAATTGTGCTAAGGCTCACTTCAATTTATCCTTAGCGCTGTTATTAACAGGTGACTTGCTGCGCGGTTTTGCCAAGTACGAATGGCGCTGGCAAACCGAGCAATCAAAAAAAATACAGTGGTTGAATTTCGATCGGCCGATTTGGGACGGTTCAGATTTGCATTCTAAAACTATTTTGATTCGCTGCGAACAAGGTTTGGGTGACGCAATTCAGTTTGTGCGCTACGCGGCAATCGTGCAGCAAAAAGGCGGCAAAGTCATCCTTTCTTGCTATCAAGAACTCAAGCGTTTATTCAAGCAGATTCCTGGCATCGAACAAGTGGCGGTGCGGATCGACGAATTGTCCGATTTTCAAGTGCAAGTACCGCTGATGAGTTTGCCGCACATTCTGGGAACAACTTTAGAAAATATACCGGCAAATGTTCCTTATTTAGCAGCGCCACCGAATTGGCAATTTTCCCTAAACTCCGTGAAGCGCAGCTATCCCGTAGGGAATCGCAATTTCAAAGTGGGGATTGTGTGGGCGGGAAGTTCGGAACATTTGAAGGATTTTGTGCGATCGAGTTATTTAAGCTATTTTCTGAAATTGTTCGATATTCCAGGCGTAAGTTTTTACAGTCTTCAGAAAGAATTATCGGCGGGCGATCGTACTTTGTTGACTCAAACTTCCGCGATCGATTTGAGCGAAAATTTGAACGATTTTGCTGATACTGCGGCGGTGATATCGCAACTGGATTTAGTAATTTCTGTTGATACTGCTGTGGCGCATTTAGCCGGTGCTTTGGGCAAACCGGTATGGATTTTGCTGTGTTTTACGCCGGATTGGCGGTGGATGTTGCAGCGCGAAGATAGCCCTTGGTATCCGACGGCGCGGTTGTTTCGCCAGCAAAAACCGGGGGATTGGGATGGAGTGTGCGATCGGGTAAAAATAGCTTTGCAAGAGTTAACACAATCCTTGATTGCGAGGGAAACATCGCCATCGCCCAGTCTCGTCTCTGCCCAAAAACTGACAGCAGTTGATGTGGATTTTCACATAGCAAATGCTTTACGAAAACAAGGGAAACAAGCAGAAGCAGCCACTCGCTACGAGCAAGTAATTGTCGCCTCGCCCAACCACGCAGAAGCCCACAGTTATTTAGGTTATTTTAAGCAGGAAAACGGGCAAGTAGCCGAGGCTATTTTCCACTACAACAAAGCCCTAGAAATAAATCCCAATCTCAGCGAAACCAATTTATACTTGGGTTCCGCCCTCGAAGAACAGGGAAAAGTTGCAGAGGCGATCGAATTCTACAATAAAGCAATTCAACTATGTCCAGAATCACCAAATTGGCGTTTGAAACGAGCGTTAGCTTTGCTTTTAACTGGAAATTTTGAGCGCGGTTTTGCGGATTACGAATCGCGCTGGCAAACTCAAGAATTGGAACCCAGATATTTTGAGCAGCCGCTTTGGGACGGTTCACATTTGCAGGGAAAAACAATATTGTTGCACCCCGAACAAGGTTTGGGCGACACCATTCATTTTATCCGCTACGCATCTTTAGTTAAGCAAAAAGGTGGCAAAGTTGTTGTGGCTTGCCATCAATCGTTGAAGCGTTTGTTTGAAAAAGTTGCAGGGATAGATATTGTAGCAACAAAGCCGCAAGATTTGGTGGATTTTCAAGTACAAGCGCCGCTGATGAGTTTGCCCCTGATTCTGGGAACCACTTGGGAAAATCTGCCTGTAAATATTCCTTATTTAACAGTGCCAGAGGATTGTAAATTTTCCCTAGAACCAAACAATCAGCTAAAAGTAGGTATTGTGTGGGCTGGTGGGCCGCTGCACCGCAATAACAATGAGCGATCGTGTAAGTTGAGCAATTTTGTGAAGTTTTTAGATGTTCCGGGAGCGAGTTTTTACAGCATTCAAAAAGGTTTGTTGCCTAGCGATTACCTTTTATTAAATCAACAGCAAGTTCAAGATTTGAGCGAATATTGTGTTGATTTTGCCGACACGGCAGCGATTGTTTCCCAACTGGATTTAGTAATTTGCGTCGATACTGCTGTGGCGCATTTAGCCGGGGCGTTGGGGAAACCGGTGTGGATTTTGCTGTCTTTTATGCCCGATTGGCGGTGGATGCTCGATCGCGAAGACAGCCCTTGGTATCCCACTGTGCGGTTGTTCAGGCAGTCAAAACCCGGTGATTGGGATGGTGTGGGCGATCGGATAAAAGCAGCCCTAGAACAGCTAATTTATACTTCCCAAGGGCAGGAAATCAACACACCGCCCCTGCTAATTTCTCAAAATCTCCCACCAGAAACCCCGCCAAAAACAACAGGAATCGGCATCAGTTGGCCGCTCAGCATCACCAGCGGCTGGGGAATTTACGGCATGAATTTAACACTGCAACTGCTGCGAAATCCTGCCTGGGAAGTAGCACTTTTAGCACCGCCATCCATCACCTCAGAATCAATCAATCCGCTGCACAAATCGCTATTATTGCCTGCGATAGAAAAACAGAAAGATTTTCAAGAATTAGTAACCACGAATTCTGACAAACAAATTGCTTGCAACTTTCCCGTACTTTACGGTTTGGGAAATAATTTAGTTTCGTCTGGAGTTGAAAATCAAATTACCAGCGCTTGTCAAGTAGGAGTCATCTTTTTTGAAGACACGCGAATCACAGTAGAAGCACTAGAAAAAGCCAAAAAATATAGCGTAATTGTCGCCGGTTCCAACTGGAATGCCGATGTTTTGCGAAGCTGCGGCTTGACGAATGTGGCGATGGTAAATCAAGGCATTGACCCGACAATTTTCCATCCTGCACCCAAATCTAATCTATTTGGCGATCGCTTCGTGATTTTTTCCGGTGGAAAACTAGAATATCGCAAAGGCCAAGACATTGTAATTGCCGCTTTCAAACAATTTCGCGCCCAACATCCAGAAGCGCTGTTGCTAACAGCTTGGCACAACTTTTGGCCTCAATATATGCTGGGAATTGAACAAACCGGAAACGTTGCGGGATTTCCGAATATCAACCGCGACGGAAGTTTAGGAATTTCCCAATGGTTAGCAGCCAACGGTTTGCCAGTTGACTCTTTTATCGACATCGGCTTAATTCCCAATCACCTCTCCGGACAAATTTTGCGAGAAGCCGACTGCGCTGTTTTCGCCAACCGCTGCGAAGGCGGCACTAATTTAGTCGCAATGGAAAGTATGGCCTGCGGAATTCCGACTATTTTATCAGCAAATACTGGTCATTTAGACTTGATTTACAGTAATATTTGCTATCCTTTATCCCATCAGGGACGAGTTAAACCGACAGCTCAATTTTCCGGTGTAGAAGGTTGGGGAGAGTCTGACATTGCAGAAGTAGTCGATGCTTTGGAGCAAGTTTATACTAATCACACAGAAGCAAAAAATCGCGGTTTAGCTGCCGCTAATTTTATGCTTGATTGGACTTGGGAAAAACAAGTTAAGCGTTTTTTGGATGTAATTGCTGATATGTAGACAACACTAAAGTCCTGACTACAAACTTTCGGAAAATTGTTCGTAGTAAAGACTTTAGTTTTTATAAAAAAGATTAATTTGCCCTTGAATCCAATAGTTTGTTAGCACTATTTACACTTTCAATATCGTATAGTTCTGGATTGTAAGAAACAATTTGTGCTACCAATTTATGATGGTATGGTTGAGCTTTTTGATTTCTAGAACCATGAACGTGACGATAATTAAGAACTATTTCTCTCGTTCCCCAAAAAGGAATACTATGTTTGTGACAATTAACCCAAAATTCCCAATCCTCATAACCTTCTTTCATCTCTGCTTTGTAACCGTTGACCAAATTCCAAACTGATTTGTGATACAATGAAGACGTGCAAATCATATTAGATTGTTTGATGTTTTTTGGTGAATATAAATCATAACTGGGTATGGTGTGATTTTCATTGCCGCCAAAAAGTTGATAAGAACCAAATGCTATGCAAGGTACTTGTGATTTTAGACATATTTCTAAAAGACAAATCAAGGCATTGGGAGCTAAAATATCATCGGCATCTAAGGGCATTATGTATTCGCCGTTGCCGGCCGATATGCCAGTATTTCTAGCTATTGATATCCCTTGATTAGCTTGTTCTATTAGCCTAATTTGATACTGGGGATTGGCTGCTATCAATTGTTTGGCGACTGTGCTAGTAGTATCTAAACTGCCATCATTGATAATGATTATTTCCCAATTTTTGTAAGTTTGGTTGATAACGCTAGTTACTGCTTGCGGTAAAAAATGAGATTGATTGTAACAGGGAATAATCACAGATATCAAAGGTTGACTTGCAAGCTGCGGCGAAGCTGCGACTTGCTTTACACTTTGTGGATGGTTTGAGTGTGAATTCTCGCTAGAATTTCTAGCCACTTGTAAGCTGTCAAAATAAATCTTTGGATGAACGATCGCCAATTGATTCAGATCGGTATTTTGATACTCATTTACTAATTTTGGATATCTCGATAAGTGTTCTTCTTTCACAAAAACTAAGATATTCTGAGCATACCAAGGCTCGACTTTTTCATTGTTCCATATTTTTTTTCTCAAGCAGTCAATAACTGCAAAACCGTTTTTCTGAAAGTAATAAGCCCAATATTGCGGCCACTGTTCGTTAACGTGTTCGACACCGCCTTGAAATGGTATTGCCGCCGAAAACAGAATTATCGGTGCTAGTTTAGTTAGAGAATTAACCAAGTTTTCTGCACAGGTACTGGGTAAGTGTTCCGCAACTTCCAGAGAAATTGCCAAGTCAAATTTTCTTTCTACTTGCAGCGGTTGCTTTAAGTCGTAAGACTTGAACTGATTTAAGGGAATTTCTAACAGAGTGCGATCGACATAATCGCCATCTATTCCCAAACAGTCAGCAATTCCCAACTTTTGACAAGTGGCTAACCAGCTTCCCGTACCGCAACCAACATCTACAACACTTTGTGGCTTGACTGGTTGCATCAATTCTAACAATAAAGCAATAATTTCTTGAGCTGAACTACGAGTACCTTGTCCGATTAATTCGTAAAAACTTCTTGTATAAAATGACGGTTGATTTTGAATAATTTCGGTGGAGATTTGAGAATTGCCACTAACATCATAGCCTTGCAAATGTGCTGGCAACTCCCAGGAAATATTGGGATCTGGTTGATGTTTTGCAGGCTCGACATTGCCCCGCCAAGCAGCACCCATAATTTGCATTGTTTGATAAATTAGAGTATGCCATCCCTTTTGTTTCAAGTAATCTAAACCTTTAGCCACATCGGGAGCAGCTAAGTCATGAAATAAAATTATTGCATCTTTTTCTGCCAATTTTTCGCAAGCAATTGCATCATTTAATGGCCCATCACCTCCGTGTTCTCCGTCAATAAAAATTAACGACCATTGGCGGTTGAATTGAGTGGCAAATTCTTCTACTCGTTGGGGGCTGTAACCGGGTATTAGCTCGACGGTAGTTTGAACTCCCGACGCATTGAGAGCTCCTTGAATTGAATCTATGACGCTTTGTCTGATGTCGTCTCTTTCTAACAGCGGATCGACGACATCTAATTCAACTCCTGCTAGGGCTAAATGACAGGCAGACCATCCCAGCCAGCAACCTATTTCTAAAGCTTTTTTACCCGAAAATTGCAGGGCTGTATTGTAAAGGATGTGTGCTTCGTCGCGATTCAAAAATCCGATGAATGGATAGCGCTTGTCTGCATACCAATTATGCGGAATTTCCCGGCGTAAATAAGGCCAGTCACTCGTATTTGGATCGGTCAAAATCATATTAGGGAAATAGCAGTCTGGTCTAATTATTTGGAAACCTGGGGAGACGTAATCGGCGCGATGTAATACATTATTTGTGCTGATTACAGGTGGTTTTTCTGTCATTTTTTGCTGTTTTTTAGATTGGTAACGGACGCTGATTTCCAGTAGGTCGCCGTCAGTTGCAGTCAATTGTACTCGGTCAAACTGCTGGCGTCCCGCTAAATGCAAAATGCCGATCGCCCCGTGCGGCAAGTACGGCTCCACAAAACAGGCTCGCTGCTTGTCCCAGACGGGCAAACCGTTGAATATCCAATTGCACCAAGCTGGCAGCATTTCAGTGAGATTGAACAATTCGCCACTGTAAACAGCGAGGTTGAGGGCAAATTGATCTGTCATGACACAGCCGGATTTTTGCAATCCTTGATGGAGTTTATCAGCCCAGGCTTCCCAGTGTAAAGCATCTTTTCGTAGTGCAAAAACTCCGGCATTTAATATCGGATAACTGTAGAATTTCTTAGCAATTTTTTCACCAAAGTTAGCTTCATATTGTTGATAAACCCACGACCAAAATTGAGGAAGTTGTCCGTACTGCTGCAAGCTCGCCCTGTGAACTTCGGGAACAATTGCCAGTCCCCGGCGCGAGGCTCCTTCAACTAACAAATTAATTGCTCTCCAGTCTTGAACCCAAGCATCCGCATCTATCCAAAGGTATATATCAAAATTGGGAAAGTATTTTCGCAAACAAGGTCTAACTAATAATCCTTTTAAATGTTCTGGAGCTTCATTTCTGCCGGGAAAGTCAAAGTCCCAATCGGGTTTTTTAATGATATTAACTTGTGTTTCCAGCCACTGCAACTGTTGGGAAGTGCAGCCGAGATCGAAAAAGCCGATCGCCACATTTGCACCCTCTGATTTTTCCCGCACCGATAAAATAGTGCCTCGCACCAGCTCAAAGTAATTTGCATCGGCGGCCGTGATGATGATAATCTGCATAAATATAGGATTTTTGGTTAGGAATTGGCCAAACAGGGAATTGGGCATTGGTCAAACAGGGCATTGGGCATTAGTTGTTTGTTATTTGTTATTTGTTATTTGATGGTTGCTCCTTCTTCCTTCTTCCTTTTTCCTGATAACGTTGGACGGAAAGCTCGGGGAGGACAGCAAAACATGACTAATGACTACCCTTCGACTTCGCGAGCGGGCAAGATGACTAATGACTAATGACTAATGACTAATGACTAATGACTAATGACTTAAATTATACTATCGAGGATGACTTATGAAAAACCCAAAAGGAAAAGTTTATCTAGTCGGCGCGGGGCCCGGAGATTGTGACTTGATGACAGTGCGATCGCACAAACTGCTATCCCAAGCCGAAGTTTTAATTTATGACGCTCTCATCGACATCCCACAACTCGAATTAATCCCCGTAACTTGTCGGAAAATCGAAGTTGGGAAACGTGGCGGAAAACCTTCCACCCAGCAGCAAGAAATCAACCGCTTGCTGGTAGAACAGTGCAAGTTAGGCAAACAAGTAGTGCGCTTAAAAAGCGGCGATCCGTTTATTTTTGGTCGCTCCAGTTCCGAAATTCAAGCATTGATAACAGCAGGCTGCGAGTTTGAAGTAGTACCCGGAATTTCATCCGCATTAGCCGCACCAATGCTAGCAGGAATTCCCCTCACAGATCCGGTGATGAGCCGCTGTTTTGCAGTGATGAGCGCCCACGAACCGGATGCTCTAGAATGGGAAGCATTAGTGCGGATTGAAACTTTGGTAATATTGATGGGAGGGCGCAATTTAAGCGAGATAATTTGGCAATTGCAAAAACACGGGCGATCGCCCGAAACACCGATCGCCATTATCCGAGATTGCAGCCGCCCCGAACAGAAAATTTGGATCGGCACTCTGTTCAACATCGTACAGCAAACAGCAGGTCAATCTCTATCGCCTTGCGCGATCGTCATTGGAGAAGTAGTCAGATTGCGCGAATATTTAATCGGATCGGAAAACACAAACATGAGCGTTAAACCAGTCATTTCTAACAACAGCCAGCCGCTAGCCGGAAAAACGATTTTAGTCACCCGCGCAGCTTCCCAGTCAGGTCAATTTAGCGATCGACTCCAGCAACTAGGAGCCCGCGCGATCGAAATGCCCGCCTTGGTAATTGGTGCGCCGTCTACTTGGGAACCATTAGACAGGGCGATCGCACAATTGTCAAGCTTTCATTGGTTAATTCTCACATCCCACAACGCTGTAGACTGGTTTTTTGAAAGATTGCAAGCAAAAGGCAAAGACGCGCGCAGCTTGTCTGGCATTAAAATCGCAGTAGTAGGCAAAAAAACAGCAGAAAGTTTGCGATCGCACTCTCTACAACCAGACTTTATTCCCCCCAACTTCGTCGCCGACTCTCTAGTCGAAAACTTCCCCGATAACTTGCAAAACTGCAAGATTCTATTTCCCAGAGTAGAAAGCGGCGGGAGAGAAGTTTTAGTCAAAGAATTCACCGCCAAAGGAGCGCAAGTAATCGAAGTACCAGCTTACCAATCTTGCTGTCCCGAAACAATCGCTCCGATCGCCCTAGCCGCACTTCAAAATAAAGCAGTAAATATCATAACCTTTGCCAGTTCCAAAACCGTGCATAACTTTTGCAATCTCATAGAAAAAAAACCAGAATTGTCTTTATCTGAGGATTGGTTAGAAAATGTTTGCATCGCCTCGATCGGGCCCGAAACGTCCAAAAGCTGCCTAAAATTATTGGGTAAAGTAGACGTAGAAGCCACAGAATATACGTTAGACGGGCTGACTGAGGCGATCGTCCAATGGGCCACAAAATATCAAACTTTGTAAGTTTACTCTAACCTGCAGTCGGCGGAGGCAGACTTCGTTTGTATAGACGCGGTTTCAACCGCCGAGTTTTACTCAGCCATTGATTATCTAATCTGCGGGTTGTAAAATAATAAAATAACTAGGAGGAAACATGAGCGCAAAAGACCAACTTCTTCAAGAACTAGACCAAGTACCAGAACCCATGTTGAAAGAAGTTCTGGATTTTGTACTAGCCCTCAAGGCAAAACACCCTGTAAAGTCAGAAAAAAGTGATGTTTGGAATGCTTACTTAGCATCTAAAAAAGAACGAGAGGAGGTTTACCGTCGTCTTGCAAACTCCTAGATTTATCTCGATAGATGAAGTCCTAGAACTTCATGAAGACCAAATTTCTAGCTTTGGTGGCACTTCCGGGGTTAGAGATGAAGGCTTGTTAGAGTCAGCTTTAGCTCAACCTCAAGCAACTTTTAGCGGTCAACTTTTGCATCCAACAATTGGCGAACAAGCTGCCGCCTATCTCTACCATATAGCGATGAATCATCCATTTATGGACGGCAATAAGAGAACGGCTTTTGCTGTGGCAGATACCTTTTTGCGATTGAATGGTTGCGCTCTAAATTTAACGGACGATCGAGCATATAATTTAGTCATGCAAGTCGCACGGGGAACGATGACGAAAGAAGAACTAAGCACTGAGTTTGAGTCATGTATTGTTGCGTTTTAATAAGTAGGATGGGCATCGTGCGCCAGCTAGCATCTGTAGGGAAACGGCAATGGCGTGTCCGGGGCCGAAATCGGGGAATTGCGGAACAAAAAAGCGAGTAAAATTATCACTAAAGAACAAAGCCGATCGCACGAGCGTCAACCCACTAATCCAACTAAAAACAAAAAAACAAAAATCGCCAACCGCCGCCAACTCCCGCTACCCAACTACAAATTCCCAATACCATGAATAAATATTTTTCTCGTTTCGACACCTTAAGCAGCGTGCTAGCAGGAACTACCGCAGCCTTAACCATAGTTATCAGCCAGCCCGCGATCGCCAAAACAGCCCAAGAAGTCGCCAACATTGCCGGGCCGCTGACAGTACAAATTAACAGTTCCCTAGGAGACGGTTCAGGCGTAATTATTGCCAAAACAGGCAAAACTTACACAGTTTTAACAGTCAACCATGTCGTAGAAAAAGCAGACGTTAAATATACCGTTCGCACCTCGATCGGCAAAAACTATCAAGCAACCGCAGTCACCCGCTTGCAAACAGCAGCAACAGACCCAGATTTAGCAGTAGTCAAATTTGAAAGTCCCGAAGAATATCCAGTCGCGACGATCGCAGATTCCGATCTAGCCGTCATCGGCAGTCAAATCTACGTTTACGGCTATCCCGCTACGGGCGGACTGTTCGGCGCAGAAAGAGAACCCGAACTCTCTCCCGGACTCGTGACCAGCCGCCCGCACAACCGCCCCGAAGGTTACAATTTGCGGTATCAGGCAGTAACTTGGAGCGGTATGAGCGGCGGGCCAGTTTTCGACTCCGAAGGCCGAGTCATCGGTTTGCACGGACAAGGCGAATTCGGTTTTGCCCAAACCAGTTCCGGCGAAGTCGCCCCGATCAAAACCGGATTTAATGCAGCAGTTCCCATCAATACATTTATCGCGAAGTTAGTGGCGGCGGGAATGAACAAATCTGAGTTGAAAGTAGACAATACTCCCGCAACTATCGGCCCGGTATCCACCGCCAATCCGCAAGATGCCCAAGCCTATTATTTTCGAGGACTTTCGCGGTTAGATCGAGGAGATGCTTGGGAGGCGATCGCCGATTTCAACAGAGCACTGGCTTTCAAGCCAAAATATACCCCAGAATTGTATTTTAATATCGGTAATGCCCGCACTTTCATCACTTCCGGCTTGCCCCAATCCGAAACCACGCGCGGTTCCACTGCTATTGAAGCATACACGCAGGCGATCGCAGCCAATCCCGGTTTTGCCGACGCATACTACAACCGAGCTTTAGCTTACCTGGAAACAGAAGACAAACCAAAAGCAATTGCCGACTTTCAAAAAGCAGCAGAACTTTACAAACAAGGCGGGAGAACAAGTGCGTATCAAGACGCGCTCAACAGAATCAAACAATTGCAGTAGAATTAGAAGTTAAGAATTAAAAAATCAAAATGAATAAGTCCATTTTGATTTTTTAATTTCTATATTCATATAGCAGTTTTCAAAAAAGTGAGGTATGCCCTATGCCTTAGGCCCGGTTTGGCCGGTTTGGCCGGTTTGGCCTATCCCGGATAGTATCTCATATGAGAACACAGAAAGGCTATATAATTTATCAAAACAGCAGGTAAATAATCATGACTGCTATCACCTTAAACCTCAACTCCATAATTAAACTAACTTCCGAACAGTTCTACCAACTGTGCGAATCAAACCCCGATTTAAAATTAGAACGCAGCGCCAACGGAGAATTAATCGCCATGCCACCAACCGGAGGAGAAACAGGCAAACGCAACTCAAAACTTAACTTACAGGTGGGAATTTGGAACGAACAAACGGAACTTGGCGAAGTGTTTGATTCCTCCACAGGATTTACCCTGCCCAATAAAGCCGATCGCTCTCCCGATGCTTCTTGGGTAGAAAAATCTCGCTGGCAAGCTTTAACACCCGAACAAAGAGAAAAATTCATCCCGCTTTGTCCCGATTTTGTCATTGAATTAGTCTCGCCCAGCGACAGCTTGAAAAAGACTCAAGAAAAAATGCAAGAATATATAGAAAACGGCTGCCGTTTGGGTTGGTTGATTAACCGCAAAAAACGGGAAGTTGAAATTTACCGCCTCGGTAGAAGCGTAGAAATATTGCAATCTCCTCAAACCCTTTCTGGGGAAGATGTTTTGCCGGGTTTTGTTCTCAATTTGCCAAAGATTTGGAATTAGTATAATTTAACGATCGAGCATAAAGATGAGGTATCAATCGATAGAGCCATCAATCCCTCAATCCCCCAATCTAAAATCTAAAACTTGTACGATCGCAACTTGTGAGCCAGCGTCTTGCCCCCCGAGCGAAGTCGAAGGGAGTCGAAGGAAGTCGAAGTATCTAAAACCTAAACCTATACCTCCCCTTTTTGAGAAAGGCTATATGCACCACTACCGTATTTTTTTTTTCAGAGCACTACCAGCGAGCACTATCCATGCCAAACACAGATGCTCTCCCGCGAATCGCTTGCAGACAGCGAGGGAAGGTAACACCACTCTGGTAGCGCATCCCGTCAAACTGTCAAGAATCACCGGCGTCAAAGTCCGGCCAGCAGTCAATCACCCAAGAATGCTTCGCAGGAATGACTCAGAAGTGTCAAAATTAAGATAGGTATGCCAGAAACAGGGGAAAAGAAATCTAGCCTGTAATGGCCCCAAAGGCAACATTGATTCCTCGCTTGTCACGCTTGCAGGTGGTCGCCGACGGTTCGTCGCATTTAATCTCAACAGTAATTATGAAAGATCTCACTCTTTATCGAAATATCGGCATCTTCGCCCACGTAGATGCTGGCAAGACCACCACAACTGAAAGAATCCTGAAACTGACAGGCAAAATCCACAAAACAGGTGAAGTTCACGAAGGCGCGGCGACGACTGACTTCATGGAACAGGAACAAGAGCGCGGTATTACGATTCAATCCGCTGCTACCACTTGCTTCTGGAACAATCATCAGCTCAACGTCATTGATACCCCCGGACACGTGGATTTCACGATCGAGGTTTACCGTTCCCTGAAAGTGCTCGATGGTGGCATCGGTGTATTCTGCGGTTCCGGTGGAGTTGAACCGCAATCGGAAACAAACTGGCGCTACGCTAACGATTCCAAAGTCGCTCGCATCGTCTACATCAACAAGCTCGATCGCACAGGTGCAGATTTTTATCGCGTTGTCAACCAAGTCGATAAAGTCCTCGCAGCTAAACCGTTGGTAATGGTTTTGCCGATCGGCATTGAAGAAAAATTTTGTGGCGTAGTCGATTTGCTGACCCGCAAGGCATGGATCTGGGATAACTCCGGCGATCCGCTGAACTACACAATCGAGGAAGTTCCCGCCGATATGGTCGATGATGTCGAGAAATATCGCGAACAGTTAATCGAACTCGCCGTCGAGCAGGACGATAACGTGATGGAACAGTACCTCGAAGGAAACGAGCCGAGTATCGAAGACCTGAAACGGTGCATCCGCAAAGGAACTCGCGACTTGGCATTTTTCCCGACCTACTGCGGCTCGTCCTTTAAAAATAAGGCAGTGCAGTTGGTACTCGATGCAGTCGTAGACTACCTGCCAAACCCGATGGAAGTCAGCCCGCAGCCTGAAGTAGACCTTGAGGGCGAGGAAACAGGCAATTTCGCGATCGTCGATCCAGACAGACCCCTGCGCGCCCTAGCATTTAAGATTATGGACGATCGCTTCGGGACTCTAACCTTCACGCGGTTGTACTCCGGTAAAATATCGAAAGGCGACACCGTACTCAACACCGCCACAGGCAAAACCGAGCGCATCAGCCGTTTGGTAGAAATGCACGCCAACTCTCGCGAAGAAATTGAGTCCGCTCAAGCAGGCGACATTATAGCCATTGTGGGCATGAAAAACGTCCGCACCGGACACACCCTCTGCGATCCCAAAAATCCCGCAACTCTAGAGCCAATGGTTTTCCCAGAACCAGTCATCTCGATTTCGGTCAAACCGAAACTCAAAGGAGGCGAAGAAAAGATGGGAGCCGCGATCACAAAGATGGTACAAGAAGACCCATCCTTCCACATGGTGACAGACGAAGAAAGTGGCGAAATCATCCTCAAGGGCATGGGCGAACTGCACCTCGACATCAAAGTGGACATTTTGAGGCGCACCTACGGAGTCGATGTAGAAGTTGGCGAACCGCAGGTAGCCTACCGCGAGTCAATTACCAAGCGCCTCGAAGACGATTACACCCACAAAAAGCAATCAGGTGGTTCAGGTCAATTCGCCAAAATCGGCTATATCGTCGAGCCTGGTGAGCCTGGAAGCGGCTTTGTGTTCGAGTCAAAAGTAACTGGTGGTAGCGTACCGAGAGAGTATTGGCCAGCCGTGCAAAAAGGCTTCCAAAGCTGCATCGATGTGGGTGTCTTGGCTGGTTTCCCCTGCTTAGACTTGAAATTCACCTTGCTTGATGGAGGTTTCCACCCGGTTGACTCTTCAGCAATGGCCTTTGAAATTGCTGCAAAAGCCGCCTACCGCCAATCGGTTCCCAAAGCTGGGCCTCAGTTGCTCGAACCGATTATGAATGTCGATGTTTTCACTCCAGACGATCACATGGGCGATGTCATCGGCGACCTCAACCGCCGCCGGGGGATGATGAAATCTCAGGAAACAAGCCAAACAGGAGCGCGGATTAAGGCCGACGTGCCCTTGAGTGAAATGTTTGGTTATATTGGCGATTTGCGTACCATGACCTCTGGCCGCGGTCAGTTTTCCATGTCCTTCTCGCACTATGCTCCTTGTCCCAGCAACATTGCTGAGGAAGTGATCAAGGAAGCCAAAGAGCGTCAAGCCGCGAAGTAGTGTATTAAGTGCGATCGCACTCCACGAAAAGATAGCCAGAAACCGGGTTTTTTCCACATCCTTCGCCACAGCGACGAGATTGGCTAAAAACCCGGTTTCTTTGATTTACTCGCCAGGAGCCAGAAACCTGTTTTTTTCCACATCCTTCGCCACAGCGACGAGATTAGCTAAAAACCAGGTTTCTGGCTATCTTGGTGCGTCCAAAACAGTTAAAATTATCTGCGTTGATTTGCGTTAATCTGCGGTTTCGCGATCGATCGAAAATTTATATTTGCTAAAATACAACTAATAATTTAAGACCCAGGCAGGTAGCCATGACAGCCACCCTGATTCAAACCCCAAAAGCCGGATTTCTGCTGAAAAATATTAGTTGGCAGACTTATGAATCTCTGGTAAACGAACTCGCCGAACAGCCGGGAATTCGCCTGACTTACGATCGCGGAAATTTAGAAATTATGACTCCATCAGCACCCCACGAAAAATCTGGAGAACTGTTAGGAAACTTTGTGGAACTTCTAACCGATGAATTAAATCTTGACATTTGCAGCATGGGTTCACTAACCTGCAAGCGCCAAGATTTGGCACGAGGGTTAGAACCTGATAAATGTTACTACATTCAGAATGAAGATGTTGTCTGGAATAAAGAACAAATCGATCTCAATGAAGACCCACCACCAGATTTAGCTATTGAAATTGACATTACCAGCAGTTCGATCGATCGTCTCGAACTTTACGCAAGTTTGGGCGTACCTGAAGTTTGGCGCTACGATGGCAAGCGTTTAATCATCTATCAGTTAGAAGGCAATGAATACGCAGAGTGCGAGGTTTCTCCAACCTTTCCTTTTCTGTCGAAGTCTGAAATGCTCAGGTTTTTGGAACTGAAAAAGACTACAAAAGAAAAGGCTTTGCTGCGGTTGTTCCGGGAGTGGGTGAGGAGTCAAATTCAGTCAGGAGAGTGAAGCAGGGCGATCGTACTTTTGGTATAAGAAGCTGTTGGGTAACACATAAATTTGTAGTGATAACTTCAGTCCTCAAATTTTTATGAGGACTTTAGTTTTGACTGCGAACCTATTTGATTGCGATCGCTCCAGCGGACATGATATCATGTCCGACCAATTAACCATAATATCCCGGTCGGGGCGGGTTTTTGGGATTGTCAATTATTGGTAGGTATTGTTGGTGAACCCGCCCTTACAAAAATTGCGCTCGAACCAAATTAACATTTATTCGCCAGCAAGTTCCGCGCGAAACTTCTCCACAACTCGATTCAATCCCACCGAATGAGAAGCTTTAAATAAAATACGATCGCCCTTTTCCACAAATCCCAACAACCGCTGTGCTAAATCTTCCCGCCCATTTTGCGCCGCAATATCTCCAACCTCCACAAAAGGCAAACCAGCCGCACCCGCAGCCATCGCCGCCGCTTCCTCAAAATCCGCAAATACAAACAAAGCATCAAGCTTCAACTCTTGCGCCGCTTTTCCCACTTGTCGGTGAAATTCGATCGCCCTTTCGCCCAATTCCTTCATCGTACCCAACACCGCAATCCGGCGCTTTCCCGGAGTATCCGCTAACAACCTCAAAGCCGCTAACATCGACTCCAAACCAGCATTGTAAGTCTCGTCAAGAATCACAATATCATCGGGTAAATCGTAGCGGCGCGCCCTTCCATCCGGTAACTGCACAGACAAACCTTGCTTTAAAACTTCCCAATCAATATCTAACACTTTTGCTACAGCCAAAGCAGCCAAATAATTTACGGCATTGTGCCGTCCAGCTAGCGGCAGCGGCAGTTGCATACCTTCTACAGAAATGGTATCATTACCTAGCAATTCCCCGCACAATTCCCCGCCTTCTAAACCGTAGGTTAAAGTTTTTCCCTGCCAAAAAAGCGCCGCAGTTGGGATTAATCTGTCAGAATCGTGATTGAGAATAGCAATGCTATCAGCAGGCATTTCGGCTAACAGTTCGCACTTAGCGATCGCGATCGCCTCTTCCGAACCCAATCGCCCGATATGCGCCGTTCCAGTGTTAGTAATTACCGCCACAGTAGGACGCGCAATTTGCGATAGCAGGGCAATTTCGCCCCGCCCGCGCATTCCCATTTCAATTACAGCATAATTGTGTGCCGGCGAAAGCTCCAACAGAGTTTTTGGTACTCCAATTTCATTGTTGTAGTTATATTGAGTTTTAAGAACATTTCCCCTGGTTGATAAAACTGCCGCAATTAACTCTTTAGCAGTAGTTTTACCGACAGAACCTGTAACAGCAACTATAGGTATACTGAACTGGTCGCGCCACCAACGGGCGATCGTCTGGTAAGCTTTTAAAGTATCGTCAACGCGCAACAGCGGAAAATTAGCAATTTCTTCTTGCCAATCGCGATCGACCACCGCCGCAATCGCCCCCAAATCCCGGGCCTTAGCCACAAATTTATGCCCGTCAAAATTGTCTCCCCGCAGCGCCAAAAATACTTCGCCACCCTCAAGAGTGCGCGTATCCGTGGCAATACCTGTCCCTAAAACTGTCAAAATGTCCTCAGACACGGCAGGTAAAGGTACATTTAAAATTTCAGCAAGTCGGGCGATACTTACGCGACAGACCATATTAGCAGCACTCACATTTCAAATAACTATTTTCACAGTTAATCCTACCTCGCTTGACCTCAAATTCAACTCAAACCAGCTTCACTCAAAGAATTCAACCGATGGAGTCCCTGCTCTCAACCCTAGCAGTTATCAGTCATTCCCAATTTTTTAATGCCACATCCCTAATGCCCCAATCCAAAATGGTAAGCTGTACTGCCTTTAAATTGTATATTTCGACGATCGATCAAAAATCTTATCCCCTCTCTTTACCCGCTCGCGAAGTCGAAGGGATCCTCTCCCCCTCTTCCCCTCAATCACCATAGACAATCTAGATAAACCTCATTACAGAGGGCGGCCGATTAGGATTGATACGATCTACGGTCGATCCGCAATAAGTAAATATCGGTGTGGGATGTAAGTCCGCAACAAGCTGGACTTGCATTCCACACCTATCCGTCGGGAATATCTCTTTTTTGTAAAAAGCATTTTTTTATTGAGCGTGCGATCGTCCCCGCTAGCGAGTAGATCCTCGCTAGCGGGGACGATCGCACTATAGTTAAATGCCAAACACCAGATGCTCCCGATCCGTTTTTATTCTGGTAATCTACCGGATACGATCTGACAGTAAAAATTCTTATACTAAATCCTCCGCTTACCCATAAATTCACTCGAACCAACCCACATTTTTACGGAGCATCTCGCGTTTGCCAAAAGTATTGTTTTCACGCCACGCCGTCCCGCCTCGCTTGCAGATATATCCGCCGTGGGAAATATTAAGCTCGCACTATAAATACAAAACACCAGATGCTCCCGCATTTTTACCAACACTTTACAAAAAATATGGTGATTTTAGGCCTTGCTGATTGTCAACAATTCATGTAATGCTGGTGTTGGTAAATAGTTTAATTAAGCAAAGAACATCGATCGACTGTCTGTGCTGACCGCTTTCGCCCCTCGCGCCCCGTCCGAGGAAAAGCTCGGTTGGCTCAATTGTGGTGCTCGACTCTGCCAAAATTCATCTGTGCCCAGGGCGCTGCAAGCTCGTATCAAATCCTCGGAGGGTTAATCCACGGTGAACGACTACAACAGACAAAGCCACGAAGAAGAAAAACAGTTACTTTACAACCACTTGCTGGAGTTGGTACAAGTAGAGCAGCCGGCCGAACTCATCAGCCGCTTTCGTACTTTGTTTATCCACGGTATCGGATATCCCGATCGCGCCGTCGTCGAAGCACTCGAAAAAATAGCAGCCTCAAAATACGCCCAACAAGAATTTAAGTACATCCTCAACCGCTGCTGCCATATTCCGATCAATCGCTGGCAAACATACCCCAGCAAGCAAGCAGCCATCCCCGAATTGATCGCTGTGTTTGAGGAAGCCCCCAGAATATTAACTAAATACAGTCGATCGCGGGTTTCTCACTCGATTCCCCAATTAGTACATCAATTTACCCAAAGCGAACAGTACCTAACCCTCAAACGCTTAGCCCAAGTCATCACCCACAACAACGAAGACAGCAGCAACACCAAAACCCCCGCCACCCTAGCCTTGGGAACCTTAATTCCCCGGTACCCTTACCTCTACAAACACTGCCTCCTCAGCGACGACAGCACCTACGAACAGCAGAAAATCATTAAAACCATCCAAGCCCAAAAGCAGCAGAAATTTGAAATCGACCTCTCGCAATACGTCGCTCACCAAGTGAGAAAAGCCCAAGTAGCGCGCCGTCATACCTCACTTTCCTTCGGCAGAGATATACAAACTATAAAAAACCCTACCTTGTTGAGCGACCCGGAACTGTTCTTTGCCCTCAAGCAATTTGTCGGAAAAGTAGAAGGAGCTGATACATACAGACAGCTAGCGGGTCGCTTCAAGGCGAACGCCAGCACAAACCAGACCTACGGCTCCTTTAAAGACGACTTGTACGAATACCTGATTTCTTCTGTGGCGGACGATCGCTACGGCCAACGCCAATTTAACGAAAAACTGTATAAGCAACTACAAAATACATTTCCCCACAACGACGATCGCCAGTTCAACGAATTTTTAATGATCAGAACTTGCAGCCAATTATTGAACTTTTTAGTAGTAGAGAGTCCTGCGCGGCCCAACCACTTTGTTTTCATCGACCTGATCTCAAACCTCGGGCCCACCCAAACCACAGGTTTGCTGCTGAAAATCGTGCTAATTTGTGGCAAAATCAAGCCCTATCTAGAAAAGCGGTTGGCAATTTTGTTCGGCCACTACGAATTTTGTACGCGAGAAGGGCTAGTGTGGCTAGTCAAAGCTCTAGAAAACCTGAATCTAGCTTTGAGTACCAATTTTGGGAAAGTGGACGTATCTTTCCTGCAGTAGGAGGCCCGACAACTTTCTGTCCGGGCGACTGACCCAACATCAGGGCGAGAAACCCGTCTTCTAAATCCCTAAAAACTTTACGTTTAATTATCAAGACCTAATTAACTGCTGAAAGCTATTCAAAAGAAGCTATTCTGTGTTAAAATCCCAAGTGTATCAGATTCGGTTGCAGGCTTTGTTCATTGCTACAGAATTGTCTAAAAACTTGCCCTTCTGTATCGGCAGGGAACTCTCCGAAACTGAACTCTTTGCACTGTCTAATTTTTGGAGTTATTCCTCATGTCGATATACGTCGGTAACTTATCCTACCAAGTTACCCAAGAAGACATCACCACCGTCTTCGCCGAATACGGAACCGTTAAGCGAGTACATCTACCTACCGACAGGGAAACCAGTCGCCCCCGCGGCTTCGGTTTTGTAGAAATGTCAACAGACGCAGAAGAAGATGCAGCGATTGCTGCTCTCGACGGAGCTGAGTGGATGGGTCGCGACCTCAAAGTCAACAAAGCTAAGCCCCGCGAAGATGAAGGCGGCCGGGGCGGCGGCAACCGGGGCGGTGGCGGCCCAGGAAAATTCTCTCGCGGCGGCGGAGGCGGAGGCGGAGGACGTTATTAATTTCCTAAGATCGAGAGTAGAGATTTGAGAATAGCAGCAGGCGATCGATCCGATCTAGGTCCGAACCACCGTCCGAACCACTTCCAGTCTGGTCGATCCCTACCCCTAATCTTCAAGTTTCCCGATCGACCGCATTAAATAGATTTCTTGCACAAATATTAGATCGAGCCGGTGAACCGCAGATTTCGAGCGGATCAACATTGATCGACGCAGATGATTCAATCTTGTCTGCAATTGAGTGCAAGAAGTGTAATATACCAAAAAGCCAGGGGCCTAACCCTTGGCTTTTTGGTATGAACGTATCGGATATGAGCCAAAAACCTGCCGGACAAAGCCCTTCAAGTGGCTCTACTGTTTTAATCGTCAGGTTCGATGCTGCTGATCAATCCGTGATTGTTGAGCGTTTCAGCATAAAACTCCGCGTGTTCGAGAGCGCAAACAATCACAAGTCCCAGCCCGTTAGTGTGGGCTTCCATCATCACATTCACAGCCTGTGGCTGAGTCATACTCGGTACCGTCGCCATCAAAGTCTGCACCACGTATTCCATTGGATTGAAATCATCATTGTGCAGCAAAACCCGGTAGCGCGGCGCAAGCTTGCGGACTGTAGAACGCTTTTCAATAATTTCGACAGACACTAATCTATACCTCCTGACTTGTAAAATGTTAAAATTTGTGAATAATCTTGAGCCGGATTCTTCCCCCGTGCAAGACTATCCCACTTTCAGCTATTTTATTGAAATCTGAAAAATCAGACAAGGCGGTACTCGCGATCGCTCGCTCGCGGCAAACCCAACACCAGACGCAGCAGGAGTGTCCCCAGCCTGTAGCCACGACCTTATTAAGGCCATAATATGACAAAAGCCCGATCGGTTAAAAATAAAAAACTACTACCTGTTGAGTCCCCAGAACAGACAGAATCTAAATAATATGAAACGCAAACCTAACTCCTACAGAGACGACGCATTCCGAGACGAAGACATCAGCTCATTGGGCGGACAGTCGCGGCGTCAACCTCAGTCCGGCAAACCTTCTTTCCTCAATTCTGCCACCATAGGGATTTTAACAGCCGTTTTTATTCTGGGAATTGGGATTGGCATCGCCTTTAGCTCCACAGCTACAATTAGCCCAGAAAACGTAGCATCGCGTGAATTTATCGATCGCAGCGCCCCGAACCCAGAACTTTGCGTGCAGTTTGGAGCCAGCGCGATGGTAACAGATATGCGCGTATACCTCACCCTCAACCCCTTTAACGTCTATATTTCGCAGCCGAGTATGCGCCCTGGATGCGTCCTCCGAACCAATAACTGGGCAATTCTCGAACAAAGAAAACTGATCGACCAAAACCAAGTGCGCGAGTGCAAAAATCGGATGAACACCTTTGGCTTCACAGGGCCCCTGGAAGGTCAACCGCAAATTAACTGTATCTATCAAAACGACGGCGCTAAAAACCTGTTCCTCAACCAACCGGGTTCGATAGCTCCAGCGGTTGAAGGTCAAAATTTCTAAATTGCCGATATAGCGGTTTTTGCTCGTCGAGTGAAGGGAAGATTTTTCTCTTCACTCGACGAGCAATTGCTTGAATCTTTGATCGATACAGAAACCGGCGAGGGCGGCAGATGCGCGGCTCGAGGCAGATTATTTTTAGAGAGTTTTTACGAGCAGTGCAAGATGTTTCTTTTTGCTTTTTCCCTCGAACTTCTTACTTTTTTACGATCGAAAACTGAACGGGGAGCAGCGACGTAAGTTGTGGTAACACCTGCGGCTGCTCCAGCCAGTAAGCCGATGCGGGAAAAGCCGCTACTGGCTTTTCCCGCATCGGCTTACCTTTGGCGATCGCCCGGAAGCGGTTCCCCAAAGGTAAGTATCCGCTTTTGGGGTGCTTCTATTGCCGAAATTTGAGGTTTTAGACTGGGTACAGCCGCAGGTCGTACACCCGAACGTTCATTGAGGCGAACACTCACTAAAGGCACTGTTATCGGTCGGATTTGGTCATTCGTAGTTGGTATCGGTACAGAATTGGCAGGGAAATTCGGCGAAACAGGAGATTCTGGGCGATCGACCTCTGTTGCAGCAGTTGAGTTAGAATCTGTCGGCGGCTGGTTTGACGGTGCTGGTATTGTAGTCGGGAGTTGAGTTTCGGGAGTTTTTACGAACTGAGTCGGTTCGATAGAGGGACGCAACACCCAGCGATTTTCTACCCCGATTCTTTGGAATTGAATTTGTTCGCCGTTGAAAGCTGCTCCGGGAGCCAAATTTAGGACAATTCTCGTGGTTCCGGCCCGAAGTTGAGTCACGCCTACAGAACGCACTGCGCCTTGCGAGTATAGTTGAGTTGCGTCCACTCCGATCTCTGTATTGGGCAAATCCACAGCAATTTGATTCGGGTTGAGCAGAGAATATAGGGGAGTTGTTCCCTCTGGGAGAGTAATTTCTAGCTGATTTGTGGCTGGATCGAATTTCCAACTTGTGACTGTAGAAGCATTGGCTGGTTGGAGTGTTATTTGCAGGATCGCAACTGTGGTGGCGGCGGCGCAGGCTAAATTTGCAGCGATCGACACAGAGCCTGACAGTGAGGGTATCATGTAGGTTTAAGGATAATTTCTTTAGTAAAGATATTGCGGGCGATCGAACTGTTAACGGCAAGCGCGGTTTAACGCTGAAAGTTTAGCATTAATTGGTAATTGGTAATTGGTAATTGGGGAATAGGAAGTTATACAAAGCAGCTTGATACTCCCCACCGATGAATCGGGGGGATTCTTGATGTATTCCACAAAGGGACTTTCAAAGGCGTTAACAAAGCACCTCTACCCACTTAGATTGGACGAATCCAAACCTTGCGTATACTTTTAACTTTTTTCGGTTTTCGGAGTCCATCACTTATGCCAGATAGGTACGCTCAATAATTCACTGTTGCTTGTTTGGTCAGGCTACGGTCAGGCCGAGACGAACCAAAGAAAGGAGTTTCACCTTATTAAATTATTTCAACACGTAGATGGTTGTTCTTAATCGCTGTAATTAGTCTACCAGTTTGTATTAAACCGTGCCATATTTTTAGGCGACTTGCATTCGCAGCCGCGTTCCTCCCCATATCGGTAGCCAAAGGCTTGCCACTCGTTTTTAGGTGAAAAACTGTTTCTACAATTGTTGATGCTAAACCAACGATATTTCACGGGCAGAACTCCCGCCGGACAAGGCTGTGCCGTTTTTTTTAATAAATATGGCCTCTGATTTATATCTAGCAATATTTTTCAAACTTGGTACTCTATCATGTTCTGTCGATTACCGGAATACAAAAAGTTTGTAGTGAGGACTTCAGTCCTCATGCTCGAACCTTAATCCGCTATTGGATTGCGGACTAAAGTTCTTACTACGCTACAAACCTTTGCGAGTTTTGTTTTATCTCGGTTGAGTGACAAAATCCAGGGCAGTAATAGCATTGCTAGGCCCAAAAACATTAGCCAAAACCTCCCCAGTGGCAGCAACTTGCAGGACATAACCGTTGGCATCGCGCGAGTTAATTCCCAAAGACTCAAAACTTAAGCCGTCGGCAAGGACAAACTTGTCGGTTCCTACTTCAAAATTAAGCACAGTATCGATGCCACTGTTGCTATTTAACACAAATCGATCGCTCCCGCTACCTCCAATTAAAGTATCCTCTCCCCCATCGCCAAACAGCCAGTCATCCCCTGCGCCTCCATTGAGAATGTCGCTATCTTTCCCTCCATGAATCGTGTCGTTACCGTCACCGCCATTAAGAGCATCTTGCCCTTCATTGCCGTAGAGAAGGTCGTCGCCACTGCCGCCGTTGATGCAGTCTTGCTGACCGTTTGCACCCACCGGGCCTAGCTCGTTTTCTCCCCGATCGCCAAAAATAGTATCGTTGCCATCATCGCCACACAAAATATCGTTGCCGTCATCGCCATAAATCAAGTCGCTGCCGGCATCTCCGTGGGCTAAATCGTCATCCTTGCCGCCCTCAATAGTATCGTTGCCAAAACCACCGCCGAGAGAATCGGAACTCTCGCCGCCGTTGAGATAGTCGTTACCATCTCCCCCAAACAACAAGTCGCGGCCGTTGACATCGGTGACTAACTGGTTTGCCGCGCCGCCGTAAAGGGAATCGTCTCCCTCGTCGCCGACAATGGTATCAGCACCGAGTTCGCCCCAAATTATGTCATTATCTTTGCCGCCGTAAGCTAAATCGTTACCTTTGCCAGCAAAAATGCTGTCGTTACCGCTACCGCTGCCAATGATGTCGCCGGTGTCGTTGCCGAAAATTAAGTCGCCTTCATCGCTAACATTTATGCTGCCTTGGGGATTGCCATAGTCGCCAACGATCGTATCAGAACCTTTATTGCCATAGAGAGTATCCGAGCCGGTTTCGCCAAAAATGCGATCGCCCCCTTTTCCTCCAAATACCACATCCCGACCGTTACCGCCTAGCAAAGTATCGTCGCCCTCTTGGCCGTTGAGCCAGTCCTGGCCGTTGCCTCCAACCAGAAAATCTTGCCCCTCCGGGTCGCCGTCTAGGGAGTTTTGGACTCCGCCGAACAGAGAATCGTCTCCGCTGTCACCGTAGAGCGTGTCCTGGCCCTTGTCGCCCCAAATCAGGTCGTTTTCTTTGCCGCCGTAAACGGTGTCTGCGTCTTTGCCCCCGTAAACCGTGTCATTACCTTGAGCGCCAGCAATGGCGTCGCTGGAAGAACCGCCGAAAATCAGATCGCCGTCGTTACCAGTCAAGTTGATGTTGTTGCCGTTGTCCCCGACGATCGTATCGGAACCGCGATCGCCGTACAATGTGTCGGAATTGCGATCGCCAAATATGCGATCGTCTTGTTTGCCCCCGAACACCACATCATTTTCTTTACCGGCGTAAACGATGTCGTTGTTTCTGCCAGCAGCGATGAAGTCTTGCTGTTGGTCTCCAAAGAAGATATCGGAGCCACCTTCGCCTAAAAGCGTGTCGTTGCCCTCAAAGGAGACAAACAGTTCGTTAGTGTCGTTTCCTGTTAAATAATCGTTTCCGGGAGTCCCGAGGACAGTGTTTTCGATGTCAATGAGCGCGGAGGCGCTTGACTCGAAGTTGAGTATTGGGGAAGGCTGGGGTTGGACAAATGCGATCGCCCTCAGCAGGGGCAAGGGTTCGCAACCGCAACCGGTATCCGGTTCGGGAACTCCAGCGAAAATAGGAGTCGGAGTAGGTGCGCCCGGAGTCGGCGCGCCTGGAGTCGGCGTCCCCGGAGTAGGTGCGCCCGGAGTAGGCTCGCCCGGAGTAGGTGCGCCTGGAGTCTGCTCGCCCGGAGTCTGAGTCTGCTCGCCCGGAGTCTGAGTCGGAATCGGAATCGGAATCGGAATCGGAATCGGAGTCGGAGTCCCCGGAGTCGGTGCGCCCGGAGTCGGTGTCCCCGGAGTCGGAGTCGGAGTCCCCGGAGTCGGAGTCCCCGGAGTCCCCGGAGTCGGAGTCCCCGGAGTCGGTGCGCCCGGAGTCGGAGTCGGAGTCGGAGTCGGATTCCCCGGAGTCGGAGTCGGAGTCTCCGGAGTCGGAGTCGGATTCCCCGGAGTCGGAGTCGGAGTCGGATTCCCCGGAGTCGGAGTCGGAGTCGGAGTCGGAGTCGGATTCCCCGGAGTCGGAGTCGGATTCCCCGGAGTCGGAGTCGGAGTCGGAGTCTCCGGAGTCCCCGGAGTCCCCGGAGTCGGAGTCTCCGGAGTCCCCGGAGTCCCCGGAGTCCCCGGAGTCGGAGTCGGAGTCCCCGGATTCGGTATTGGCCCCGCCAGGACGGTGGTGATGACAGTGGCTCTGGACTCGGAACCGTTGTTGTTGGTCTGTTCTGGGTCAAAAGTGGTCGATCGGCTACTGGAGGTATTTTTGATGCTGCCCGTTTCTGGAATGACTAATGTTACCTGGCGATCGGTGTTGCTGCCGCTAGCCAAGCTGGGAATTATTGGGAAGGTGACAATCCCCGTCACTGGATCGTAAGTGCCGTCATTGGATGCCGTGACTATCTTTAAACCGGGAATGATGCTGTCTGTAATCACTACATTTTCCGCAGCATTCGGCCCATTGTTGGAGGTAGTGATAGTATATGTCACCAAACTGCCTGCCTGAGCCGATGTGAAGCCGTCCTTGACTGTAACCAGATCGGCGACTGCACCGATCGCCGTAATGACTTGTCCCCCCGGCTCACCGGGCGCTGCGATGACCGAGCCGTTGTTGTTTGTCAGGTCGGGGTCAAAAGTGTCCGATGTACTCGAAACCACGTTGAGGATGCTCGTCAGCGTCGGTGGCGGTACAAATTTGATCGTGCGGCTTTGGCTGCTGCCGCTGGCTAAAGTCGGGATCGGGAAATCGATCGTCCCTGTGGTTTCGTTGTAGGTGCCGCCGTCGGACACCGTGACATTTTTTAAGCCGGGAATCAGGCTGTCGGTGATGACTAGGTTGGTCGCGGTACTAGGGCCGTTGTTGCTAGTAGTAATTGTATAAATCAGCGTATCGCCCGCCTTGATGGTTGCCGGAGCAGTCTTTTGGGTGACAATATCGGCGACTGCACCGATCGCCGTAATGACTTGTCCCCCCGGCTCACCGGGCGCTGCGATGACCGAGCCGTTGTTGT